>NZ_JBIVLH010000012.1:0-259537 GCF_044751185.1 Streptomyces sp. NPDC088733 | reverse complement strand
ACGTCAACGTGGTGGTCGCCGGGAAGCAGCCCTGCTTCGACTGGCTGGACCTGGAGGCCGCCCGCGCCCACACCGCGCGCGGCGCGGGCGTGTGGACGTGGGCCGGCACCGAGGACGGCACCCGCGAACCGGACGTCGTCCTGGCCTGCGCCGGCGACGTCCCCACCCTGGAGGTGATGGCCGCCGCCTCGCTGCTCCGCAGGCACCTGCCCGAACTCGCCGTGCGCGTCGTCAACATCGTCGACCTGGCCCGGCTGCTGCCCAACGACGAGCACCCGCACGGCATGACCGACCCGGAGTACGACGCCCTCTTCACCCGCGACAAGCCGGTCATCCTCGCCTACCACGGCTACCCCTGGCTCATCCACCGCCTGGCATACCGCCGCACCGGCCACGACAACCTGCACGTGCGCGGCTACAAGGAGATCGGCACCACCACGACCCCCTTCGACATGGTGGTCCGCAACGACCTCGACCGCTACCGCCTCGTCATGGACGTCATCGACCGCGTCCCCGGCCTCGCGGTGCGCGCCGCCGCCGTACGGCAGCAGATGGAGGACGTACGGCTGCGGCACCACGCGTGGATCCGGGAGCACGGCGTCGACCTCCCGGAGGTCACGGACTGGACATGGCCGGGCCACTGACCGTGCCGGGGCGCGGGGTCAGGGAGGCGGGGCGGTCGCGTTCCGCTTCCCTGAATCGGGCCCCGGGCTGGGGCATTTGCCGTGTCGAGCGCGGCACCGGCCTGCGGTGCTGCCGCGGGCGTGCTGGGCGCGGCGTGGATCTGGCCGGGTCCTGACCGTCCCGGGGCCGGGCTCGGGGAAGCGGGGCGGTCGCGTTCCGCTTCCCTGAATCGGGCCCCGGGCCGGGGCGTTTGCCGTGTCGAGCGCGACACCGGCCTGCGGGGGCTGCCGCGGGCGTGCTGGGCGCGGCGTCGATCCGGCCGGGTTCTGATCCCGTCCCCGGGGCGGGTTCAGGCAGGCGGGGCGGTCGCGTTCCGCCTGCCCGAAATGGGCCTGGGCTGGGGCGTTCGCGGGTCGACGCGCGTGTGCGGGCCCCGGTCCCGCCGTCCTGGCCGCGTCACCGGCCTTTCAGGGAGGCGGGGCGGTCTGCTCCGCCTCTCCGAAGCGGGTGAGGGCCAGGGCGCCCGCGATGGACAGGGCGAAGCCCAGGACCGCCAGCGGTGCGCGGTCGTGGCGGGTGGTGTCGCCCAGCCAGACGACGCCGAAGACCGCAGGCCACAGCGACTCGGTGATCACCATGGCCGCGGTGGCGGCGGTCACCGAACCCGACTGGAGGGCGTCGACCAGGAAGACGAAGCCGGTGACGCCGGCCACGGCCACCGCGTACGCGGCCGGGTCGGTGAGGAGTTCCCGCGGCGTGAAGCCCACGAGCATCCGCACGGCCACCGCCACCACGCCGAAGCTGAGCCCGGCGACCGCGCCGAGGACGGCCGCGCGGTTGCGGGGCGCGGCGCGCTCGGTGACCCGGCCGGCGACGGCCAGCGCCAGGGCCGCCACGAGGACCGCGAGCCGCAGCCGTTCGGTGCCCTCGCCGTGGCCGTCGCGTCCCGCGGAGACCGCCAGGACGACCAGGCCCAGGCACACGGCCGCGACCGCGGCCCACTCCTGGCGCCGCAACCGCACGCCCAGCAGGAGGGCCGCGGCGACCGCCGTCACGGCCAGGGAGGACGAGAGCGCCGCCTCCACCACGAACAGCGGCACCGACCGCAGCGCCACCAACTCCGCGGCGAAGCCCGCCATGTCGAGTGCTACACCGGCCACGAACGGCCATCGCCGCAGGGCCGCCACGAGCGTGCGGGCGCCCGATCCCGCGGCGCCGGGCGTCGCGGCCACGGCCCGCCGCGCGCCCATGGCCTGCAGGACCGTCGCCGTTCCCATGAACAGTGCTGCGCACAGCGCGAAGACGATTCCCGGTCCCATGCCCGGACCGTAGCCGCCCGGGGTGCCCGTGCCCGGGCACCGCCACGCGCCATCCGGCGCCGGACTGCGCGCCCGCCCCGTCCGACCGCACCGCCGGTCAGGTCCTGCCGGCCGGGCCGTTCCCCGCAGCGCCCGCGCGCCGCCCACGCGGGCGCTGCCACCCGTTCGCCGCACGGGCTGGCTCGCGCCTACCCGGCCCGGGCCCGGTGATGCCTGCACGTGCGCGCGGGGGCGTCAGGTGTCGAGGTAGCGGTGGTCGGGGCGGCCCGGCCGGATGTGCACCTCGCCGCCGCGGACCTGCCACTCGTCCATGCCGTCGACCTCATGGCTCACCAGGAACAGCCCGGTGACGTGGCACGCGTCCGTGTCGGGCGGGATTCGCGCGACGACGCGCATCATGTCCAGGACGTCGCCGAGGGCGCTCTCGCGGACGCCGGCACCGTAGAAGGCGTAGGACGTCCAGTTGTGGTGGACGGCGGGGAACCCCCAGCCGCCGACATAGGTGCGGACCACCTCGGGTGACGCGATGATCCGCTTCAGCTCGGCGAGTTGTCCGGTGTCGCACTCGACGAATCCCCGCACGCCCACGTACACGCCCACGACGGCCCCTCCCCTTGACGGCCTGTCACGCTGCGCGGCGCGATGCCGCACCGCTTCTGCGTTTCGCGGGCCGCCCCCGGGGCCCGTGTGCGAGCCGTCGTGGCCCGGGGAGATGCCGGGTGACTAACGGGTAGCGCCACGTCCCTGAGAACGGCCCTTGGCCGCACGCTGGGCGGCGCCGCCCCGGGCGACGGTGTACAGGTCGGTGGGGACCGGCCAGCCCTTCTGGCCGACGTGCTCGCCGTTGAGGGTGCGGGCCCACTTGCTGTAGTCGGTCTCCAGGCCGTTCCCGGTGATGCGGATACCGGGCGGCACCATCCGCGAGGCACCCGACGCCGGTTCGGCCACGGTGTGCCGCAGCGTGACGAATAGCGCCTGGTTCGCGGGGTGGTCGGGACCGGCGTCCAAGTGCTGGGCGATGACCTGCCGGCGTACCGGCAGCCACAGGCGGAGCGCGGACCGCGCGGAGCGGGGGAGCACGAACTCCTCCTGCACCGCGGTCGTGCGGCCGGGCAGGTTCACCGTCAGCCGGATGCGGGACTCCTCGTCGACCAGGTCCGTTGTATCGGCGCCGACCAGGCCCTCGCGGGGGACACCGGTGGCCCACAGGACCTCGAGCGCCGCGAGCATCCGCAGCCGGTACGGCTCGCGCCGGGCGGTCACCGGGGTGCTGAGGGCCCGGCGCAGCACGATGTGGCCGGTGACGTCCAGGGGCTCCTTGGTGTGCTTGGACCACGGGCGCATGCCGCGGGCCTCCCACCAGAACGGGGGCCGCCGGGCGGCGCGGTTGAGGTCCGCGATGCCGTCCATGATGTCGCGCCGGCTGGCAGCCGTGAGTTCCTTGCCGACGTCGGCGCCCCGGGTGCGGTAGAGGCCGGCCGCGATCCGGCCGAGGACGGTGTCAGGTCGCTCGGGATGGCCGAGGACGTCGTCGGCGAACAGGGTGTCCAGGCTGCGGAGCGACTCCCGGGGGACGTCGGCGGCCGCGCGTTCCAGCACGTTGGTGGCCTTCCGCAGCCGCTCCGCCCGGGACCGGGACGTGGCGATGCCCGGGTCCCCGAGGGCACGGTCCCGGGCGGAGCGGAGCTGTCGGATGGCGGGCTCGTCCATGGGAGCAGGGTAGGGGCGGGTCTGCCGGGCGTCCGGACCGGATGCCGAGCGCTTCTCGGGAGGTCGAGATCCGCGGGGCCGTTCCTGAGGGGCGCGACTGGCACGCAAGGTCGTCAGTCCGCGCCACGAGCGGTCCCGGCTGGTGCGCCTGGTCTTGGCGACCGCGCAGGTCCGGGGGCAGGGCGGGGAGCCTCCTGAGCTGGGTTTTCCGATCCGCTGGAAAAGTAATGCGAGGGTCGAGAACGACGGGGCCGGCTCCGCCTCGCGCGCGGCGCCCCGTGTCGTCACACCTTGCGCGCGCGCAAAAGCAGCCGGCTGCCCGGCCCGGGTCCCGGGATCTTGCCAACCCGTCACCCTCCGCGGCGCGACGCGTTCCGCGGGCCGTCCCCCGGTAGTGTCGGGCCGGTCGACGCGAGGACCCGGACCTCGTCCGAGGGGGCGGGGGTGGAGGATGCCGAGGTATGAAGCTCACGATTCTCGGCGGCGGCGGGTTCCGCGTTCCGCTGGTGCACCGGGCCCTGCTGCGGGACCGCGCCGAGGGCCGGGTCACGCACGTCACGCTGCACGACCTCGACGCGGAGCGCCTTGACGCCGTTGTGCGGGTGCTGCGCGAGATGTCCGAGGCCGAGGCCCCCGGAGGCGGCGGGCCCGCCCTGACCGTCACCACCGACTTGGACGAGGCCCTCACCGGGGCCGATTTCGTCTTCTCCGCGATCCGTGTCGGGGGACTGGCCGGCCGTGTCGTGGACGAGCGCGTCGCGCTGGACGAGGGGGTGCTCGGGCAGGAGACGGTGGGCGCCGGCGGCATCGCGTACGGGCTGCGCACGATCCCCGTCGCGGTCGACATCGCCCGCCGCGTCGCGCGGCTCGCGCCCGACGCCTGGGTCATCAACTTCACCAATCCCGCGGGCATGGTCACCGAGGCCATGGCGCAGCACCTGGGTGATCGTGTCATCGGTATCTGCGACTCCCCGGTGGGCCTCGGCCGGCGCGTCATCCATGCGCTCGGTGTCGATCCGGCGCGGGCCCGGCTGGAGTACGCGGGGCTGAACCACCTGGGGTGGCTGAGCGCCGTCCGGGTCGACGGTGTCGACGTGCTGCCGCGCCTGCTCGCCGACGACGCGGCGGTCGCGTCCTTCGAGGAGGGGCGGCTTTTCGGGGCGGACTGGCTGCGCGCGCTCGGCGCGGTCCCCAACGAGTACCTGCACTACTACTACTTCGAGCGGGAGGCCGTCACCGCGGCCCGCGCCGCGGAGCTGACCCGCGGTGCCTTCCTCCTGGACCAGCAGCGGAGCTTCTACGACCGTGTACGGGAGCCCGGCACGCCGCCGTTCGCGACCTGGGACGCGACCCGTCTGGAGCGCGAGGTCACCTACGGGGCGGATGTCCGTGAGGCGGCGGGCGCGGGCGAACGGGACGCCGCCGACCTGGAGTCGGGCGGGTACGAGCACGTGGCGCTCGCCCTGATGCGGGCCATCGCGCGGGACGAGCGTACGACGCTGATCCTGAACGTCCGCAATCGCGGCGTCCTGGAGTCGTTGGACGCCGACGCGGTCGTCGAGGTGCCGTGCTTCGTGGATGCCAATGGTGCCCGGCCGATCGCGGGCGACCCGCTGCCCGGTCACGCGGTGGGCCTGGTGACCGCCGTCAAGTCCGTGGAACGGGATGTGATCCTGGCCGCGGCCACCGGCGACCGCGCCGCCGCGCTGCGGGCCTTCGCCCTGCACCCGCTCGTCGATTCCGTCGCTGTCGCGGGGCGTCTGCTGCGGGGCTACCTGGACCGGGCGCCGGGGCTGGACCATCTGCGGGGCTGACGGCCCGTCGGGCGGCGACGGGCGCGGCTGACGCCCGGTCGCGGAGGGCTGGATTCCGTAATGGTGCAGACCATTGACCCCATTGGTCTAGTCCTCCTAGGGTGGCCCCGCACTCCCGCGCGTCTCCACCCGTCTCCGACCCGAGGTAACCGCATGCCCAGACAGCAGGGATCACGCGTCCGCAGAACCCTCGTCGGCCTCGTCGCCGCAGGCACCGCGCTGCTCACGGCGGGCCTGGTCACCGGCCCCGCCGCGGCCCAGCCCGCGACCGCCGCCGTGGCCTCCCACGGATCCTCACACGCACAGGGCCAGGGGCACGGCCACCACGACAGCCACAGCCGGTCCAAAGTCGTCGGGTACTTCATCGACTGGGGCGTCTACGCCCGCAATTACCACGTCAAGGACATCGCGACCTCCGGCTCCGCGGCTCAACTGACCCACATCAACTACGCCTTCGGCAATGTGACGGACGGCAAGTGCGCCGTCGGCGACTCCTGGGCCGACTACGAGCAGCCGTACGACGCGGCGGGCAGTGTCGACGGCGTCGCCGACAGCACTGCCGAGGGCGCGCTGCACGGCAACTTCGGCCAGCTGCGGAAGCTGAAGAAGCAGTACCCGGACCTCAAGATCCTCTGGTCCTTCGGCGGGTTCAGCTGGTCCGGCGGATTCGGCCAGGCCGCGGCCGACCCCAAGGCCTTCGCCGACTCCTGCTACCGGCTCGTCGAGGACCCGCGCTGGGCCGATGTCTTCGACGGCATCGACATCGACTGGGAGTACCCGGGCGCCTGCGGCATGACCTGCGACACCAGCGCCCGTTCCGCGTATCCGCGTCTGATGCGCGCGCTCCGCGAGCGCTTCGGCCACAAGGACCTGCTGACGGCCGCCGTCACCGCGGACGCCTCACCAGGCGGCAAGCTGGAGGCGGCCGACTACGGGGGCGCGGCGAAGTACGTCGACTGGTACAACCCGATGACGTACGACTACTTCGGCACCTGGTCGGCCACCGGTCCCACCGCCCCGCACTCGCCGCTGACCGCCTACCGCGGCATCCCGGAGCGGACCTTCAACGCCGTGGCGACCGTCGAGAAGCTCCGCCGGCTGGGCGTCCCGGCCCGCAAGTTGCTCCTCGGTGTCGGCTTCTACGGCCGCGGCTGGACCGGGGTGACGCAGTCGGCGCCCGGCGGCAGCGCCACCGGCCCGGCGCCGGGCCTGTGGGAGGACGGCAGCGAGGACTACAAGGTGCTCAAGACGCGCTGCCCTGCCACCGGTACGGTCGCGGGCACGGCGTACGCCCGGTGCGGGGACGAGTGGTGGAGCTACGACACGCCGCGCACCCTGCGCGGCAAGGCCGCCTGGGCCAAGGACCAGGGGCTCGGCGGTGCCTTCTTCTGGGAGCTGAGCGGGGACACCCCCGACGGTGAGCTGATCACGGCTCTGGGGCGCGGGCTGCGCTGACCGGCGCCGCAGTACCCCGGTGCACAAGCCGAGGGGCCCGGCCGCGATCGCGGCCGGGCCCCTCGGGCGTCGTCTCAGCGGGAGGCGCCGAAGTCCTGGGTCCAGTAGCTGCCCGGCTGCGCCAGGCCGACTCCTATTTCCTTGAAGGAGCAGTCCAGTATGTTCCGCTTGTGGCCGGGGCTGTTCATCCAGCCCTTCATCACGGCGGAGGGGGAGGAGTAGCCGTACGCCACGTTCTCGCCGTAGGACCGCCAGTTGTAGCCGGCGGCGCTGATCCGGTCCGAGGGGGTGGAGCCGTCCGAGCCGGTGTGCGACATGGTGCCGGTGTCGGCCATGTCGGCGCTGTGCTCCTGGGCGGCGTCGGTCAGCTTGGCGTTGACCGTCAGCGCGGAGCATCCGGCCTTGGCGCGCTCCTGGTTGACGAGCTTGACCAGTGAGGTGAGGTTGCCGTTCAGGGTGCCGGACGGCGCGGAGCCGGGTGCCTGGGAGGGGGCGGAGGCCGGGGGTGCGGGTGCCTGGGGGGCGGAGGAGGGGGAGCCGGCCCAGTTGCCGTGCGACCACTGGCCGGCCCAGTGCCCGTTCTGCCAGTGCCCGCGGGACCAGGCGCCGTGGCGGACGTCGTGCCGGGGGCTGTCGATGGATGCCATGGCGACCGAGGGCACTCCCACGGCGGCGACGGCGAGGGCGGCGACGATGATCTTGCGATGGCGCGTCGTCCGGCGGTGGTTCGTCATTGCGTGACCTCACTCGGTGGTTCGGCGTCCGTGTTCACATCCCGCCTGAGCTGCTGTGACGCCGTGCGGGCTCGGCCATTGTGCGGACCGTCCCGAGAGCGGGGCAATGGAAGATCGTTACTACGCCGACTCGTAGCGAAGTCGATCCTTGCGCCGCAGAGCAGGGCATGCGTGTGCCCGTTCGGCGCCTTGTTGTGAAAATCTGACGTTCCTTCAGGATGCCGCCCGTGTCGGGCGGAGAGCGGGAAGCGACACGCGGATCGCGCGCAGTCCGTCCCCCTGTGCGCCAAATGTCCGATGCGGCAGAGATCGCGGGTAAATGCCGTTCGGGGTCCGTCTACTATGCGGTGCCGTAAGCGCTCGTCGCCGGGTGACGGAGTTCACAGGAGGTGCGGGAACAGGCCGGGCGGGGCGACGTCCCAGCGTCAACAGGCGGCACAATCACCCCATGCGACACATACACGTGATCGGCATCGGCGCCGGCGACCCCGACCACCTCACCCTCCAGGCGGTCAAGGCCATCGCCGGGACCGACGTCTTCCTCGTCCTGGGCAAGACCGGCGAACGCCAGGAACTGGTGCGGCTGCGCCACGGCATGCTGGAGGAGCACGCCCGCCCGGGCCACCGTGTCGTCGAGGTCCCCGACGCCGAACGCGACCGCACCGCCCCCGGCTACCCGGCCGCCGTCGAGGACTGGCGCCGCCGCCGGGCCGACGTGGTGGAACGCCTCGTCGCCGAGCAGGTCGGCCCGGAGGAGACCGCGGCCTTCCTCGTGTGGGGCGACCCGAGTCTGTACGACAGCGTCATCGCCGTCCTCGACGACGTCCGCGCCCGCCCGGACGCCACCCCCTTCACCTACGCGGTGATCCCCGGCATCAGCAGCGTCTCCGTCCTGGCCGCCCGCCACCGCACGACGCTCACCCGCGTCGGCCGCCCCCTCCAGATCACCACCGGCCGCCGGCTCGCCGAGGGCGGCATCCCCGAGGGCGTCGACGACGTCGTCGTCATGCTCGACGGCGAAGCGGCCTTCGCCGGGATCGACCCCGAGGGCGTCGCCATCCACTACGGCGCCTACCTCGGCACCGACGACGAGATCCTCGTCTCCGGCCCGCTCGCCGAGACCGCCGAACGCATCCGCGAGCTGCGCACCGAGGCGCGGGCGCGCAAGGGCTGGATCATGGACACCTACCTGCTGCGCCGCTGACCGGTTCCCCTCGGCCGGGAACACGCGTTGTCCGGGCGGCGCGGACCGTCGGCCGCGTCGGGGGGAGTGCCCCGGGCGGGGGGTGCCCGCTGGTGCGGCTTGTGCGTTGACGGGCCCTGGCCGCGGGGCCCTGCGGGGTCCACCGCCCCGCGTGTGCCGGGCGCCGGTGACCGCCGGACATGCCGGACCGGTTCCGGGCCGTCAGGGGGGTGGGTCGGGGCGGCCGTGGAGCGCCGGCCCGCCGGGCTTGTGCCCTCCCGGCGTCCCCTGCCGGCGCCGGCCGGCAACGTGGCCGAGGGGTCAGGGAGTTCAGCCTGCGCGAGCCGCGCGGGCGGGCGTTGCCGCAGGTGACGGGCGCGTGGGCGTGGTCACACTCGCCGATGCCGCCTTGAAGCGGCGCGGCTCCGGGACGTAGCCTTCCCTGCGCCTCTGGTGGGGGAAGCCGGTCGAATTCCGGCGCTGGCCCGCAACGGTGGGCCGCGCGGCATCCGTGATGCCGTCCGCGGCGAGCCCGGTGACCCGCCGGCGGCACCGGTTCTCATCCGTCGCGGTCACGGGACGAGGCCCACGGGCACGGCCGCCCGCGCACCGCGCGGCCGCTCTCCTGGGTGCGTCCCGAGGGCCGCCGTTCAGGAGGCTTCGTTGCGCATATCCGGCCGCACGGTCGCTCCCGCGCTCATCACCGCCACCCTTGTCGCCCTCCCCGCGACGCCCGCATGGGCCGAGCCGGACGCACCGGCCGTGCCGTCGGACGCCGCGGCCGCGGCCGGCTGGGCGGGCCGCCAGCTGAAGGACGGCGACCACGTCGAGGGCGACTTCGGCGCCGACGCCGGTCTGACGGCCGACGTCGTCCTGGCCCTGTCGGCCACGCGCACGGGCCGGGCCGAGACGGCCGCCGCGACCGACTGGCTGGCCGCGCACGCCGATTCCTACCTCACCGGCGACACGCCCGGCGACATCTACGCGGGCTCGCTCGCCAAGCTCGCGCTGGTGGCCGAGGCGGGCCACCGCGACCCGGGCGCGTTCGCGGGCCGCGACCTGATCGCGCAGCTCAACTCCCGTATGCAGCCCAGCGGCCGGTTCACCGACCACGCCACCTTCGGCGGCGCCGAGGTCAACGACTACTCCAACACGCTGACGCAGTCGCTGGCCCTGATCGCGCTGAAGCGGGACGGCGACGCCGTCCCCGCCCTGGCCGTGGACTTCCTCCTCGCCAACCAGTGCGCCGACGGCGGCTTCCCCGTCTTCTTCCCGGACGCCGGCGCGGAGTGCGCCTCCGACGCGGACGGCACCGGCATGGTCGTGCAGGCCCTGCTCGCCGCGGGCCAGGAGGAGGACGCCGCGGGCAAGGCACTGGACTGGCTGGAGAGCAAGCAGGGCAAGGACGGCGGCTTCGCCGGCACCGGCCCCACGGCCGTCGTGAACGCCAACTCGACCGCCCTGGCCACCCAGGCCCTGCGGGCCGGCGGGCGCGGGGCCGCGGCCGACAAGGGCGCGGGCTGGCTGCGCGCACGCCAGGTCGGCTGCGGCGGCGCGGCCGGGGACCGCGGTGCGGTGGGCTACCAGGAGGCCGCGGCGGACGGCAGCGCGCTGCGCGCCACCGTGCAGGCGGTGACGGCGCTGTCCGGGATCTCGTACGCGACGGTGGACGGCGCCGGCGCGACGGACGGACTGGCCACCCTGGACTGCTCGTCGCCGAGCCCCACCGGCAGCGGCTCCGCGACGGCCTCGCCCACCCCGACCGGTGAGCCCACGGAACCCGGCGGTTCCGCGACCCCCACCGACTCGGCGACCCCCTCCGCGTCCGACTCCGCCCCGGTCACCCCGAGCGCGGCGGCGCCGGCCTCCGACGGCTCCGCGGCAGCGGGTGGCACGGGCGGCACCGGCGGCGCGCTGGCCAGCACCGGCACCTCCGTGCTGGCCCCCGCGGCGGGCTCCGCGGCTCTCGTGGCAGCAGGTGCCGCGGTCGTGATCGCCGCACGGCGGCGCCGCTCCGCGGGAACCGGGGCGTGATCCGGCGGGTTTCGGCGGCGCTGGCGGTCTGCGCGGGCGCGGCCGCGGGGCTGCTGTGGCCCGCGGCCGCACCGGCCGCGGCGGCGGGGGGCTGCTCCGGTGTGCTGGTCGTCGTGGAGGACCGCGGTGTCCCGGACGCCCCCTACACGAGCCGGACCGGGTGCGCGCCCTCGCCGCAGAGCGGCATCCAGGCGCTCCAGCAGGCGGGTTTCTCGGTACGGCTGGGCTCCGGTCCGTACGGCGGCGGCTTCGTCTGCGCGCTGGACGGGGCCCCCGGCACGGGATGCGGGGCGGTGGACAAGGACACGTACTGGTCGTACTGGTACATGCTCCCCGGCACCAGCACCTGGGTGTACGGCGCGGCCGGACCGGCCGGCCGCACTCCCGCGAAGGGCGGCATCGACGCCTGGGTGTGGCAGGACTCCGGCGCCAACGAACCGCCGTCGCCGCGCAGCGCGGTCACGCCGAAGCCGACACCGACACCGACGCCCCGGCCGACGCGGACCACCGCGAAGCCGGGCGGCACGACGCACACACCGTCAGCCGGAGGCGCGGGCGGACCGGGCACCGGCGCTCCGGGCACCCGAGACACCACCTCGCCCCCGGCTGCCCGCCCGAGCGCGAGCGGCAAGGGCGCCACGCCGAACCCCACCGCGACCCGCGGCACCGCCGCCGCGACAAGCCCGGACCCGAGCCCGAGCCCGGGCCTGCCTGTCGGATCCCGCACCGAGCCGGCGGGCACCACGAGCAGCCCCGGCGCGGCCGCGACCGTCCGCGGGGTGCCGTCGGCCGGCGCCGCCTCCGGCGAACAGCGCTGGAACGGCTGGCCGCTGGTGGCCGGCACCCTCGCGGTCGCGGCCCTGGCCGGCGCCGCCGTCGTGCGGGCCCGCCGGCGCGACCGTACGCCGCCGGAGGTGTCGGGCTGATGCCGCGCCCCGGCGCGCGGCTGCTGCTGCCCCGCCAACTCCATCCGTTCGCGTGGTGGGCATGGGCCCTCGGGCTCGCCACCGCGGCGAGCCGCACCACCAACCTGCTGCTGCTGGCCCTCCTGGGCGCCGCGGCCGGCTACGTGGTGGCCGCCCGCCGCAGCGGCGCGCCCTGGGCGGCCGCCTACGGCGTGTTCCTGAAGCTGGCCGTCGCGGTGGTGGTGGTGCGGCTGGTGCTCCAGTCGCTGCTCGTCGGCTACGGCGGCACCACCGTGCTGCTCGACCTGCCCGCGGTCCCGCTGCCGTCCTGGATGAGCGGGGTCAGGCTCGGCGGCCCGGTGACCGCCGAAGCGGTGTACTCGGCGCTGTGCGACGGCGTGCGCCTGGGCGTCATGCTGCTGTGCTTCGGCGCCGCCAACGCGCTGGCCAGTCCCGCCCGGCTGCTGCGGGCGCTGCCGCGCGCCCTGCACGAACTCGGCGTCGCCGTCACCGTGGCGCTCAGTGCGGCGCCGCAACTGGTCGCCGCCGTCGGGCGGGTGCGGCGGGCCCGGCGGCTGCGGGCGCTGCCGGTCCGGGGGCTGCGCGGCACGCTCTCGATCGCCGCCCCCGTGCTGGAAGAGGCCCTGGACCGCGCCCTGGCCACCGCCGCCGCCCTCGACGCACGCGGGTACGGGCGGCGCGCCGCGGTGCCCGCCGGGCGCCGCGCCACCGTCCACGCGCTGCTGCTCGGCGGCCTCGCCTCCGTCGTCGTCGGCGTCTACGGACTCCTGGACTCCTCCACCACGATTCCCGTCGGCCCGCTGGGCGCGGTGACCACGGGCCGCGCCGGTCCGGTGCTGCTGGCGATCGGACTGCTCGGCTGCGTCGCCGGCATGCGGCTCGGCGGCGCCGCCGTGCAGCGCACCCGCTACCGCCCCGACCCGTGGACGCTGCCCGAGTGGGCGGCCGTCGCGAGCGGCGCCCTCGCCGCGCTCTGCTTCGTGCTCACCTCACCCGCGAGCGCGCTCGCCCCCGACCCCTGGTCCCTCCAGGCGCCGGGTCTGCCGCTGCTCGCCGCCGCCGGGGTGCTCTGCGCCCTGCTGCCCGCCCACCTGACCCCGCCACCGCCGGGCGACCACGACCGCACCCCCGTCCCCGACGGGCCGCAGCGGCCCACCGACCAGCCGAGGAAACAGCCGTGAACGCCGTCCACTGGGAGCAGGTCTCCTTCCGCTATCCGCGCGCGACCGCGCCGGTGCTCGCCGGGGTCGACCTGGCCGTGCCCGACGGGGAACTCGTGCTGGTCGTGGGGGCCACGGGCAGCGGCAAGTCCACGCTGCTGCGCACCATCAACGGGGCCGTCCCGCACGCGACCGGCGGCACGCTGTACGGCACGGTGACCACCGCGGGTCGCGACACCGCCGCGTACGCCCCGCGCGACCTCGCCGACGCCGTCGGTGTCGTGCCGCAGCGTCCCGCGGACGCCTTCGTGGCCGACACCGTCGAGGAGGAGATCGCCTACGGGCTGGAGTGCCTGGCGCTGCGCCCCGAGGCGATGCGCCGCCGGGTGGAGGAGACGCTGGACCTGCTGGGGCTGGCCGGCCTGCGGTCCCGGGCACTGGGGGCGCTCTCGGCCGGGCAGCAGCAACGGGTCGCGCTGGCCGCCGCGTTCGCGGCGCAGCCCGGGCTGCTGGTGCTGGACGAGCCGACCAGCGCCCTCGACCCGCCGGCCGCCGAGGAGGTGCTCGCCGCCCTGACCCGCCTCGTGCACGACCTCGGTACGACGGTGCTGCTCGCCGAGCACCGGCTGGAGCGGGTGGCGCAGTACGCGGACGCCGCGCTGCTGGTGCCCGGCGGTGGCGAGCCGGTGCGCTACGGCCCGACGGCGGACGTCCTGGCCGACGCGCCCGTGGCACCGCCCGTCGTCGAACTGTCCCGGCTGCTGGGCTGGCGGCCCGTCGCGCTGAGCGTGCGCGACGCCCGACGCAAGGCCGCCGGCCATGCGCTGCTCGCGGCGGCGCCCGTGCCGCGCGCCACGCCGGCGCAGGGCGAGCCGGTCGCCTCGCTGCGCGGGCTGGTGGCGCACCACGGACCGGTGCCCGCACTGCGCGGGGTCGACCTCACCCTCCACGAGGGCCGGATCACCGCGCTCATGGGCCGCAACGGGGCCGGCAAGTCCACCCTTCTGTCGTGCCTGGCCGGGCTGCACCGTCCCACCGCGGGCGAGGTGCGGGTGGGCGGCGAGAACCCCCTGAAGCTGAAACGCCGTCAGATCGCGGCGGCCGTCGGCATGGTCCCCTCGGACCCCGGCGACCTGCTGCTCACCGACCGCGTCGACCGCGAGTGCGCGAGCGCCGACCGCGAGGCCGGCGCCCTGCCCGGCACCACGGCCGCGCTGCTGGAGCGACTGGTGCCGGGCATCGACCCGCAGGCCCACCCGCGCGCCCTCTCCAGCGGCCAGCGGCTCGCCCTCGCGCTGGCCGTGCTCCTCGCCCGCCGCCCGAAACTGCTGCTGCTCGACGAGCCGACCCGCGGCCTGGACTACCCCGCCAAGGCCCGCGCCACCGCGATCCTGCGCCAACTGGCCGCCGAGGGGCACGCGGTGCTGCTGGTCACCCATGATGTGGAACTCGCCGCCGCGGCGGCCGACCGCGTCGCGGTCCTCGCCGACGGCGAGATCGTCGCCGACGAGGACGCCGTCGCGGCACTGGCCGCCTCGCCCGCCTTCGCCCCGCAGACCGCCAAGATCCTCGCGCCGGCGCCGCTGCTCACCGTCGACGAGGCCCGCGCTGCGCTCCAGGCGCTCGGCAGGGCTCAGGGGAGCCCGGCATGACCGGCGCGCCGACGCCCCCCGACGGCGGGCACGTCCTGCACCTGGCTGCCCGCACCCCCGGCCTGCCGCGCATCGGCCCGCGCTCCGCGGTCGCCCTCGTCCTGGTCTCGCTCGTCGGCCTCGCCGGCTTCGGCTGGCCCTTCCTCGCCGACGCGTCCTCCCCGGTCGCCCACGGCCAGGACGCCCCCTGGATGTTCGCCGCGCTCACCGCGCTGATCCTCGGCGTGGTCGTCAGCGCCCTGCTGGACGGCACCGCCGACGCGAAGTCCGTGGCCCTGCTGGGCGTGCTGTCCGCCGTGGGCGCCGCGCTGCGCCCGCTCGGCGCGGGCACCGCGGGCCTGGAGCCGATGTTCGTCGTCTTCCTGCTCGGCGGCCGGGTCATGGGCCCCGCCTTCGGCTTCGCCCTGGGCAGCACCGCTATGTTCGCCTCCGCCCTGCTCACCGCGGGCATCGGGCCCTGGCTGCCGTTCCAGATGCTCGCCGCCTCCTGGGTGGGACTGGGCGCCGGGCTGCTGCCGCGCCGGGTCACCGGCCGCCCGGAGATCGCCCTGCTGGTCGGCTACGCACTGGTCGGCGGCATCCTGTACGGCGTCGTGATGAACCTGTGGTTCTGGCCGGCCGGCCTCGTCGACCCGGCCGCCGCCACCGCGTACGACCCGCACGCCGGCGCCCTGGACAACCTGCGCCGCTACGCGGGCTTCTACCTCACCACCTCGCTCGGCTGGGACCTGCCGCGCGGCGTCCTCAACGCCCTGCTGGTGCTGCTGGCCGGACCCCGGCTGCTCGCGGCGCTGCGCTCCGCGACGGACCGGGCCGCGTTCGGGGCGCCCATCCGCGTGCTGCGGCCCCGCGAGGACGGGCTCCCCACCGCCGGGACGGACGGCGGTGCACCGGAGCGGAGCTGACGCATCATCAGTGCGGCCCGTCCGTGAACGCCGGGCCGGTGACGTGCCGCCCACGCGCCGCGTGTGGACCGCGTCGGGTGCCGCCGCCGTCCTGGGGACCGCAGCGGGCTACGCCGTGCAGTTCCTCAATTGAGAGCCGCCGCGGAAATGATCACTTGCCGCCCGACTTGATCCACCGCCACGCGAAGGTGCAGACCACGAAGGGCGCGACAACCATCGTCAACATCCACAGGCCCACACTTGCGGGCGAGTAAATGTAGTACTGCCACCGCTGTGGCAGAAACAGAGGCTCCAGCAACGACGCGACCAGGGCGGCCCACGTCGCAAGCACGGTTAGTGCCATCCGTGCCGCCAACACCGTTACAGCCCCCCGCGACCGCTCAAGCCCCTGACACCGAACCCTAGGGCTGGACCCCCAGCAGCCCGCAACGCCCCTGTACGGCTCGTCATGGTCGCACGGGGGGCGCCTTTCGTCGTCTTGGTCACACTCCGGATGACACCGGCCGCACATGCTGATGTCGGGCAGTTCGAGGGCAAGTTCGAACTCCGCACGGCTCAGCCACGCGCCGCCAGGGATCGAGCAGTCGGCCCGATGCAGTACGCCGCGCCCCGGCCGGTCTCCTCCCGGATCGGGCGCTCCGCATCCGCCGGCCTCGCCCCGCACGATGCTCGTCGGGCGACGTCGTCGAGGCCGCTGCCTGGCGGCCAAGGTCTGCGTCGCCGTCGGGACGGTCGGCCGTAGCGGTGACCGCGCCGCCACGGGTGCCCCCACCTGCGCGATCTTGCGGTCAACCGCGTCGAGCTGGAGTTGCAGGTAGGCCACGCGCAGACGTGTGCCGGGTGCGCGGACGACGACTGCCGGGTCGGCGCCGGCCTCCGCCGGATCCGGCGCGAGGCGCGCGGGCGGGTGCGGCAGTGACCACCATCGACGACACGCCGCTCCGGGGCACCGGGATCTGCGGTTCGTGCGGCCACCACACGAACGACGGCGCGATTCACCTGATCGAATCCGGATCGCGGCCGGGCGGCCGTGTGCTGGTGTGCGCCGACTTCATCGTGTGCCGTAAGAGGCAAAAGGACCGGCGGGAAGCGGCCATCCGCAGACTTGTAGTGCCAATCCGGACGACAGGGCCCCCGTCGGTTGCCGATCCGTCGGGGGCCCTGTTCGTGCACCCAATCAGTCGCGAGTGACTGGTTGAGGTCATGCAGTCGGCATGCGGTCAGGCGTGGCCCTGGTATGCGAGGCTGCAGTGCTCCGAGAGCCCCTGGACCGCACAGAGTTGCATGAAGACCAAGGTGCCTTCGTCCAGATTCCCGCTGTTCCAGCCACTGGTGTACTTGGCGTCGTGCCCACGCGTGGTGGCGGAGCGTCCCGTCGACGGGTCGACCATGCGCGCCTCCATGCCGAACCCGTCGCCAAGCCAGTCCGACACTCGAAACGCGTCGCCAGGGTTGTCATCTACGGGATCGGCGTTCCACTCCATGAGTCCCGCATAGGTGCCGTTGTTGTAGGCGGCGATGGTGAAGCTTCCAGAGGAGCTGACCGCGCTCTTGGAGAAGGTGAAGTTGGCCGCCGCCGCGTTGGTCGCTCCGAGGGTGAGAGAGGTACCGCCAACGAGGGCAGTAGCCGCCAGAAGCGTGACAACGCGGTTCCTCAGCTTCGTTTTCATGGAGTTGTCCTAAAGTTTGTTCCAATGTCGCTCAGTTGACCGACGATCATGAACTCTTCAACGGGTGCGGTCAATCTCTCGATGAGTATCTGGCTGGAACCAATCCGTCGTCGGCGGGCGAGTCACCTGTTTCGCGCGTCCTGTCCAGTGGCGGGGTGCCGGAGTATTTGAGCGATGCCCCGGGTGAACGTCCCCTTGCCTCGTGATCCACACCCCGGACACGGGCGGGGGTGCCGGGTACCCCGGATCGCGTCGGCACGGGCCTGTTCCAGCTTGCCGACCGTGTTGCGTCGCGGCGCGCGGGCTCGCGGCACGCGCGCCCATGTCGGCAGCGGATGGGGCTCTCGGGACTCCTGGAAGTCCTGGGGTGCGCGCACTCGGCGTCGCAGGGGCGGCGTCCGGGCCTGGGGTCCGCGCCGGGCGCACGAACGGGTACGCGGTGGACGTGGGATGACGGCGCACGCCCACCGGAGCGTTGTGGTGCCACGATGGCGCCACCGCCGGCACCAGAGCGGCCGATGGCCTCGGTGGTGCCGTGTTGGCGCATCTTGATGTCGGGCCGTTTGTGCAGGTCAGAGGCATGGTTGCCCACATCTCGACCGGCGGCACCTTTTGGGGCCTTGTATGTGGCACCACAGTGGTGCCATGATGGCGTCATGGACCTCACGCCCTATGTCGACAACCTCCGCCGCGAACTCGCGGTGGCCGCCGAGGCCGGCGGCGAAGAAGCCCGCGAGCTGGCCGAGCGGCTCACCGCCCCGCTGGAGTCGGCGACCCGCCTGACCATGCTCAACGTGCTCTCCGCCGCGATGGACGAGATCACCCGTGAACTCGCCCCCGGCTCGGTCGACGTACGGCTGCGGGGGCTCGACCCCGACTTCGTGGTGACGCCACCGCCGCGCGACGAGGTCTACGAGGACAGGAGCGGCTCCGCAGAGCCACTCATGGCACCGCCCCCGGCACCGGGCGACGCCGACGAGGGCGCCACCGCCCGCGTCAACCTGCGTCTTCCGGCTCACCTCAAGGTGCGCGCCGAGGAGGCCGCGAACCGCGAGGGCCTGTCGGTCAACGCCTGGCTGGTGCGCGCCGTGTCGGCCGCGGCCGACGGCGGGCCACGGCAGCGTCCGGCGGAGAAGACCCGGACCGTCGGTCAGAGCTTCACGGGCTGGGTGCGCTGACCGCACCACGCCCGCACCACGCCACCCACACCCCGTCCCACCGGCGGGGATGCCCCGAGGACTCACGAGGACGGTACAGCCATGCCTTCTTTCGACACTCCCGAACCGATCTCGGTGACCGCCCATGTCGGCGCCGGCGCCGTCTCGTTCACCGCGGGCGACCGCGCCGAGACCGTGGTCGAGGTGCGGCCCCTCGACCCGAAGCGGGACAAGGACGTGCGGGCCGCCGAGCAGACCGAGGTCGGCTACGCGAGCGGCGTCCTGACCGTCAGGACGAAGGAGCGCCGCCTCATCGGGCCGAGCGGCGCCGTCGACGTGACGGTGGAGCTGCCCGCCGGCTCCCGCCTGGACGTGACCGGCTCCTGGACCCAGGTGCTGGGCGAGGGCCGGTTCGGCGAGGTCCGGGTCAAGTCCTCCTCGGGTGACGTCCGCTTCGACACGACCGGGCCGCTCCAGCTGACCGTCTCCCACGGCTCGATCACCGTCGACCGCGTCGAGGGCACGGCCGAGATCACCACCAGCTCCGGCAATCTGCGCGTCGGTACCGTCGACGGCCCCGCCGTCCTGAAGAACTCCCACGGCAGCACGACCGTCGGTGCCGCGATCGGCGACCTGCGCGTGAGCGGCGCCAACGGCAACATCGACATCACGCGCGTCGAGGGCTCGGTCACCGCCACCACCGCCCACGGCACGCTGCGCGTCGCCGAGGCCGCCCGCGGAACGGTCCAGTTGGAGACCTCCTACGGTGCCATCGAGATCGGCATCCGGGAGGGCACCGCCGCCTGGCTCGACGCCAGCTCCGAGCGCGGGCGGGTGCGCAACCAGCTCGCCGACGCCGAACCGCCGCAGCAGACCGAGGACACCGTCGAAGTCCGCGCCAGGACGCGCTGGGGCAACATCGATGTCCGCCGCGCCCGGGCGTGAGCCCCGAACCCGCCGACCACCCCCGCCACTTCACTCCTCGAAAGGGAGGACTCCATGCCCTCATCTGTCATGCCCACGCCTAAAAGTGGGACACCCGCGGCCGTCTCCGTCGTCGGACTGCGCAAGTCCTACGGTGACAAGACCGTCCTGGACGGCATCGACCTGCGGATCCCCACCGGGACCGTGTTCGCACTGCTCGGCCCGAACGGCGCCGGCAAGACGACCACCGTGCAGATCCTCTCCACCCTCGTCTCCGCCGACGGCGGGCAGGCCCAGGTCGCGGGCCACGACCTGGCCGACGACCCGCAGGGGGTGCGCGCCGCCATCGGCGTCACCGGGCAGTTCTCCGCTGTCGACGGTCTGATCACCGGCGAGGAGAACATGCTCCTCATGGCGGACCTGCACCACCTGCCCAAGCAGGAGGGCCGCCGCACCGCCGCCGAACTGCTGGAGCGCTTCGACCTCACCGAGGCGGCCAAGAAGCCCGCCTCCACCTACTCCGGCGGCATGAAGCGCCGCCTCGACCTCGCCATGACCCTGGTCGGCAACCCGCGGATCATCTTCCTCGACGAGCCGACCACGGGACTGGACCCCCGCTCCCGGCACAACATGTGGCAGATCATCAGGGAACTGGTCACCGGCGGCGTCACCGTCCTCCTCACCACCCAGTACCTCGAGGAGGCCGACGAACTCGCCGACCGCATCGCCGTGCTCCACAACGGCCGGATCGCCGCCGAGGGCACCGCCGAAGAACTCAAGCGCCTCATCCCCGGCGGCCACGTCCGGCTCCGCTTCACCGACCCCGCCACCTACTTCGGCGCCGCCTCCGCACTGGCCCGGGCCACCCGGGACGACGAAGCCCTCACGCTCCAGATCCCCAGCGACGGCAGCCAGCGCGACCTGCGCACCCTCCTCGACGAACTCGACACCGCCGGCATCGAGGCCGACGAACTGACCGTGCACACCCCCGACCTCGACGACGTCTTCTTCGCCCTCACCGACACCGACACCGTCCCCGCCCAGACCAAGGAGACCGTCCGATGAGCTCCCTGCCCCTCGCCGTCCGCGACTCCACCACGATGCTGCGCCGCAACCTCCTGCACGCCCGGCGCTACCCGTCCCTCACCCTGAACCTGCTGCTGACCCCGATCGTCCTGCTGCTGCTGTTCGTCTACATCTTCGGCGACGTGATGAGCGCGGGCATGGGCGACGGGGGTGCCGACCGCTCCCAGTACATCGCGTACCTCGTGCCGGGCATCTTGATGATGACCATCGGCGGCACCGTCGTCGGGACCGCGGTGTCGGTCTCCAACGACATGACCGAGGGCATCATCGCCCGCTTCCGCACGATGGCGATCCACCGCGGCTCCGTCCTCATCGGGCACGTCATCGGCAGCGTCCTGCAGTCCATCGCCAGCGTGGTCCTCGTCGGCGCCGTCGCCGTCGCGATCGGCTTCCGCTCCACCGACGCCACCCCCCTGGAATGGCTCGCCGCCCTGGGACTCATGGCGCTGGTCGCCCTGGCCCTCACCTGGATCGCCGTCGGCATGGGCATGGTCAGCCCCAACGCCGAGGCCGCCAGCAACAACGCACTGCCGCTGATCGTCCTGCCCCTGATCTCCAGCGCCTTCGTCCCGATCGACTCCATGCCCGGCTGGTTCCAGCCGATCGCGCAGTACCAGCCGTTCACGCCGGCCATCGAGACGCTGCGCGGGCTGCTGCTCGGGACGGAGATCGGCAACAACGGGTGGCTGGCGGTCGGTTGGTGTGTGGCGCTCGCCGCGCTGGGCTACGCCTGGTCCAAGTCGCTCTTCAACCGCTCGTAGCCTCTCCCCGCCTGTGTGCCCTGTGAAGTCAGCTACCCCGGCGCCCGCTGTATGGGCGCCGGGGTAGCGGCCTCCGCGGCTGCCATTCCGGACAGCACATCTAGGTGCCTCAGGCACTGTCGGCTGCGTGCCCCGGGTTGTGCACCCAAATATCCTCCACAGTCCAGAACGCCACCCTCCCCCAGCTACCGCTGGGAGGTGCCCCCACCTCCCCCCGCCCCCTCCGCGCCTGATCCCCGGTGGGTGGGCATGGACGGCACCGTGCTCGGGCACCCGTAGGCGCCGCGCTGTCCAAGTGCGCAGCCGTCGCCGCCAACAGTCACCCCCACCGGCCGTAAGTCGCCCCAACGACCCCGGGAGGGGGTGCGCCGGGGTCCGCCCGCAGGGGACGAGCGGAGACCGCGTGGTCGATGCCGAACGATGTAGGGGTAAACCGCGAGCGCCGAGGACGGACTCCGGAGCGGCGCCGACCCCCACGACGCACGCAGCGCGGGGCCCGCACTTACCGCGCCGGGCACTCGGGCGGGAGGGCGGGGAAAAACGGGTCAGGCGCGCGGAGCGCGCGCCGCGACCGCGGCGGTACGTTGTCACGATGACCGAATCTCTGCCGCCCGGCGGCGCGGTACTTGACGCGGACGAACTGGAGGCCCGGTGGGCGGACGCCTGGCGTCCGGAACGCGTCGCGGAGCGGTTGGACGGGATCGGACTGCCGTGGTGCGTCGCGGCGGGATGGGCCCTTGATCTGTTCCGCGGGAAGCAGTCGCGGCCGCACGGCGATCTGGAGATCTCGGTGCCCGCGGCGGGGTTCCCGGAGATTCGCCGGCGTTTCCCCGAGTTCACTTTTCACGCCGTGGGTTCGGGGCGGGTCTGGTCGGGGGCGGGAGCCGAGGAGTTGGCGGCCACGCATCAGACCTGGCTTCGGGATCCGGTGAGCGGTCAGTTCCTCTTCGACGTCTTCCGGGAGCCGCACGAGGGCATGACGTGGATCTTCCGGCGGGACGAGAGGCTGCGCCTGCCGTACGACATGCTCATTGAGCGAACGGCCGACGGGGTCCCGTTCCTGGTGCCGGAGTTGGTGCTGCTGTTCAAGGCGAGGACGCCACGGCCCAAGGACCAGGCGGACTTCGACGGGGTGCTGCCGCTGCTGGGGCGGGCGCGACGGGATGTGCTCAGCGGCTGGCTGGATCTCGTGCACCCCGGGCATCCGTGGCTGGCCGACCTGGCGCGCTGATGGGGCAGGCCCGCGAGGCAGCGGATCCGGCTGCAACCCGCGGACGCTCCGAGTCCGGGGAGGCGCTGTGCCGGGGCGCCACGCTTCAGCACGCCGGAGCCGTCGCGGTGAAGATCAACTCCGTGTCCGCGTTCGTCGCCTCCTGGAGGCTGTACGAGACCGTCGCGCTCCAGCCGTCCTTCCCGAAGATCGTGTTCGCGTACGCCTCGTTGTCCTTGTGACGCAGTGTGGTCCAGCCCTTCCGGGTCAGGGCCGCCTCGATGGCCGCGTACGCCCGGGCGCCGGGCGCGGTGTCCGCGGACCAGGTGATCATGCACTCCGCGCTCGGCCGGTAGGAGCCGCCGGAGAACGAAAACCCCATGATGAAGCCGGTGGCCTCGTGGACACCGGCCTCCGCCGCGGCCGAGTGCAGTTCCCTGTCCACGGCCGCCCGACTCATCGGAACCGCCTTGGCGGCGGTGTCACTCCCCGGGCCCGCGGCGTACGCGGCGAGCACGCTGACGGCCGCGGCCGTCAGCTTCGCGCGCGCCGCTTTCCGGCGCGGTGCCGTTCCGGCGGGGACCGTTGGAGGGGGAAGGTTCGTCTCCTGCACGGCGGACACCCTTCCACACCCCCCGCAGACAGCCACCCCCGGCCCGAGGGCGGGGAAAGGCGGCGTCAGGACCACCCACGGGAGGAAAGCACCAGCCGGTACCCCTCAGGGTCGCGGACCGTGACGCCCCAGGCGTCCCAGTACGGGTTGTGCGCCGGCACCCGTACACCTCCGTGCGCTTCGAGGCGGGCCACGAGCTCCTCGGGAACCTCCTCCTCGAGGTAGACGACGAGGAGGTCCTCGACGGTCGGTGAGGGCTCGGGGACGTCCGGGCCCTGGACGAGTTCGAGGTGCCAGTGCGCGCCGGGCCAGCCGGCCATGAGCAGGGAGTGCTCACCCGGTGTGCCGTCGCCCTCGTGCCGGAAGAGCACGCTGAGGCCGAGCCCGTCGATCCAGAACCGCTCGGCGGCGGCGAGGTCGCGCACGGGGCGCGCGATGCGCAGGTGCGCGTTGGCGTCGGCGGGCACGGGCGGCTCCTCGCGTCGGGGGGATGTGCGCGGGGAGCCTACCCGTGCCGCGCCGTCTCAGATCGCCGGGGCAGTCCGCCGCAGCGGCAGCCGCCGTACCGCGTCCCGGAGCCTGGGCCGCAGGGTCACGAGCACCGCCGCGCCCCCCGCCCACAGCGCAAGCGTCGCCAGCGGCGTGAGCGCGTGGGCCCCGTCGAAGTACGTGAGGTCCGTGACCGCCCGTACGGCCGCACCCGGGGGCAGGGCCGCCGAGAGAGCGCGGCCCGCGCCGGGCAGCAGGTCGGGGCCGATCGTCGCGCCGCTGGTGGAGTTGCCGATGGTGAGCAGCAGGAGCGTCGCGACGGGCACACCCAGCGGCCCGAGGTACGTGCCCAGCAGTTTCGTCGTGAACGCCGCGGCCGCGGACAGCAGGGCCAGGGTGAAGGCCAGCGGCAGGAACGGCGCGGGGACGGCGCCGAGGAGGGGACCGGCGATGAAGGCGGCGAGCAGGCCGGAGACCGCGGAGAAGCCCGCGATGAGGGTCAGCCGGTGGCGCAGGTGGAGGAGTTGGCCGAGGCCCAGCGCGTTCTGGGCGAGGACGAAGCCCGCGAGGGACACGCCGAAGGAGACGTAGAAGCCCGCGAGGCCGCGGGCGTCGTACTGGTCGAGCGGTACGACGTCGCGGACGCTGACGTCCTTCCCGGCCCCGTGGCCGTAGGCCGTGACGAGGTTCTTGACCGCGGTGGTGGTCGACAGGCCGTTCGCGCCGGCGACGTCGAGCCGCAGCCTGTCGCCGTGGTCGGTGGCGCTGAGCGCCGCGACGACGTCGTGCCGCTCCAGCGCCAGGCGGGCGTCGGCGGTCGAGGCGGCGGGGCGGACGTCGACCGCGTCGCCGAGCCCCTGCTGGAGGCGGTCGGCCAGCAGGGTGCCGGAGACGGAGATCGGCAGCCGGTGCGGCTGGGGGTCGCGCTGCACCCCGATGTAGCAGCTGATGAAGGCCGAGACGATGACGAGGCCGATCAGGGCGGGCTGCAGCCAGGCCCTGACCGGAACGGCGCTCCTGCGGTGCGCGGCCTCGTGAGGGGTGGGGTGCACGAAGGGTCTCCAGATGTCCGGGGCGGTGAGGTCGGGGGCCCGGCGGCGCTGCCGGTACTGGACGTGGCGGCCTAATGTGACCGGTCGTCTTGGACAGGATAAGCGACCCGCCCGCCGTGAACATTCCCCGGAGCCGGTGTGAGACGACCGGTCATACTGAGGGCGTGACGACCAAAGAACGGATCGCCGAGGCCGGGCTCAGGCTGTTCCACGAGCGCGGCTACAACGGCACCAGCGTGCAGGACATCGTGGCCGCGGCCGGCGTGCCCAAGGGGTCCTTCTACAACCACTTCAGCAGCAAGGAGACGCTCGGCCTCGACGCCGTCGAGCGCTTCTCCGGCTCCCTGGCCCTGGAGACGCTGACCGGCGCCGCGCCCTCGCCGATCGCCAGGATCGAGGCCAACCTGCGCCACCGCGTGGCGCTCGCGGCCCGCAACGACTTCGCGCGCGGCTGCCTGCTCGCCAATCTGGCCGCCGAGATCCCGGCGCACAGCCCCGCCCTGAGCGAGGCGGTGCGGGAGCAGCTCCAGCGCTGGCAGGAGGCGCTCGCCGGGACGCTGAGGGAGGCGCAGGAGGTGGGGGAGGTGGCCCGGGCGGTGTCGGCGGAAGCGCTGGCGGACTACCTGGTGAGCGGTTTCGAGGGGGCGATGTCCCGGGCCAGGCTCGTTCGCGGCCGGCAGCCGCTCGACGGATTCCTCGACGTGACGTTCGCCACCGTGCTCGCCCGCCCCGCCGGCTGAGCCCGGCGCGCGGTCACCGGGGGCGGGTTTCGCGCCTGCGGGTGAGGGCGTACAGGGCCGTGCCGGTCGCCACCGAGATGCTGGCCGCCGCGGCCATCATCGCCACGGGCCGGGAGTTCGCGGCGGGGGCGAGCCGGGGGCCGGCCGCGCGGGCCGCCTCCAGGACCAGGTCGGTGACGGCCCGGGGCGCCGTGACGTGGACGGCGTGGGGCGCGTCCACCTCGACGACATGGCTGCCGGCCCGGAGGGCCATGAAGCGCTCGTTGGCGGCGCCGATGGCCTGGTCGGCGGTGGCGACCAGGTACCAGGAGGGGATGGTCCGCCATGCCGCGGCACGGGCCGCCTCGGTCACGACCCCCGTGGCGGCGGGGCGCTGGGCCGCCGCCAGCGAGGCCGCGGTGGCGGCCGGGACACGGCCGCTCAGCATGATCTCGTTGTACCGCTCGGGCCTGATCCACAGTTCGAGCCCGCCGCCGCCGCCGCCGCCGTCGCCGTCCTCCTCCGGCACCGGGACCGTGCGCAGCGCGGCGGGCACCAGGGACGAGGCGTCGGCCAGGTGGCTGCCCGGGTACTTCGCGATGAGCCGGCGGGTGTTCTCCCCGGCCTCCGGCGCGAAGGCCGCTATGTAGACCAGCGACTTGACGTTGGGGTTGCCCGCCGCGGCGTTGGTGATCACCGCGCCGCCGTAGGAGTGGCCGACCAGCACGACGGGGCCCTTGACCGTCTTGAGGACCGCCGTCAGGTACGCCGAGTCGGCGTTCAGCCCGCGCAGCGGATTGGAGGGCGCGAGCACCGTGTAGCCGTTCTTCTGCAGTCCGCGGATGACCGGGAGCCAGCCCGAGGCGTCCGTCCAGGCCCCGTGCACCAGCACGATCGTCGGCCTGGTGCCGCGTCCGCCGCCGCTCCCGCCCGCGGGGGACGCCGCCACCGGGCAGGAGACCGCCAGGGCGGCCACCGGCACGAGCAGCGCAAGGCAGCGTGCGCGGCGGGACATCGCGAGCGGATTCGCAGACATCGGCACTCTCTTCGCCTCGGGGCAGGCAGGACGGTTGGTGACGAGTCTGCGCGGAGGGCGGTCACGGGGCGCGACCGGTGCGGCCGTCGGAGTGACCCGCGCGGGGCACCGGCCGGCGCTAAATCGATGGAACGGGTGTCCGTGACGCTCCTACAGTGGCCGCGCACCAATGGAGCACGGGGGAGCACCGCAACCATGCGTACGCACTATCCGCGCACCCCTCATCTGCCCTGGTCACCGGGGGCCGCGTCGGACGACGTGCGGGCCCGGGACCTGGACGGGCTGCGCGGGCGCGAGGTCGTCGTCACCGAGAAGCTGGACGGCGAGAACACCACCCTCTACACCGACGGCCTGCACGCCCGGTCGCCGGACTCGGCCCACCACCCCTCGCGCGCCTGGGTGAAGGCGCTCCAGGGGCGGATCGGGTCCGCGATCCCGCCCGGCCGGCGGGTGTGCGGGGAGAACCTGTTCGCCCGGCACTCGCTCGCCTACGAGGCCCTGGACAGCTGGTTCTACGGGTTCTCGGTCTGGGACGGAGACCGGTGCCTGGACTGGGACGCCACGACGGGCTTCCTGCGCCGCCTCGGCGTCCCGGTGCCGCCGGTGCTGTGGCGGGGCACCTTCGACGAACGGGCGCTGCGGGCCCTGCGCGTGGACACCGCCCGACAGGAGGGCTGGGTCGTCCGCACCACCGAGGGCTTCGCCCGCGAGGAGTTCGGGCGGCGCGTCGCGAAATGGGTGCGCCCGGACCATGTGCGGACCAGTACGCACTGGATGCACGCCGCCGTCGTGGAGAACGGGCTCGGCCCGGCCGCCGCGCTGTGGGCGGTCCGCTCCGGCGCGGCCCCCGACCCGGCCGCACTCGTGACGGCGCTCGGCCTGCCCGCGCAGGACACGCGGGACGCACATGCCGCCGCGGACGCGGCCGCCCGGCTGGACGTTCTCGGACGGACCGGGGACGCCCGGCTCGCGGGCGTGCTCGCCGCCCTGCTGCACGGCGCGCACCGCGCCCCGCTCGCCGCCCGGCTCGCCGGGCCGCTGGGCATGGCCACCGCCCGGCGGGTCGCCGACCTGGTCGGGCTGCACGCCGCCCTCCACCTGCCGTACCCGGACCGGGACCGCCGCGCCGGGCTCGGGCGTCTCTCCCTCGCCGCCGACCTGGGCGTCCTGCACGCCGTCGCGGCCGCGGTCGCGCCCGGCGACGCGGCCCGCGAGCAGGCCGAGTGGTCGGCGCTCCACGCCGACGCGGCGGGACTGCTCGCCGAGGAACCGTCCGCCCCGCTGCGCGACGGGCTGCGCGACGCCCTCGCCGGACTCGGCCGCGCCGCCGCCGACCGCTGCTGGACCGAGGCCCGGACCGCGTACGCCGCAGGTCGCCTCGGCAGCGCGGAGGAGGCCGTCGCGGCGACCTGGCGCTACCGCTCGGGCGACTTCCCCCGCCTGATCCACCTCGTGGGCCCTGCGGGCAGCGGCAAGAGCACCTTCGCCGCCGGCCTGGACGGCGTCGACACCCGGGTCTCCCTGGACGAACTGCGGACCGCCCGCGGGTCCCGGGCCGACCAGCGCGCCAACCAGGAGGTGCTGCGGGACGGCCTGCGAGGGCTGGACAGCGCCCTGACCGGACGTGCGACGGTGGTGTGGGACGCCACGTCACTGAGTCCCCACCAGCGGTCCCTGGTGCACGCGGTGGCCCGCCGCCGCGACGCCCTCGTCACCCATGTGGTGGCGCTGGTCGGGGAGGACGAACTGGCGCGCCGCAACGCGGTCCGCGACCACCCGGTCCCAGGCGCCGTGCTCACCGCGCAGACCCGCCGCTTCGACCCGCCGTACCCGGGCCACGCGCACCGCACCTGCTACCTGGGCGCGGACGGCACCGTCGAGGACACCGACGGCACGCTCGGCGCCGCGGCCCACGGACAGGAGGTGTGAGGTGCGCACCAGCGAGGAGATCTACCACCGGGTCCGCTGGGACGCCCGCTTCGACCCGGCCCGCTTCGTGCTGGGCGTCCTCCAGCGCGGCGCGGCGCCCAAGCGCGTCCCGCTGCCGGCCTTCGTGCCCGGCGGTGAGGTCCCCTGGCACCGCGTGCTGTTCGTCGAGGCCGACGGCGAACTCGTGTGGGACCGCGCCACCGGCGTCGACCGCATCGACGCCACCGACGCGGGCCGGGTGCGCGAACCCCGGCTGCTGCGCGCCCCGGCTGCTGCGCGCCCCGTTCTTCACCGCCCGCACCCCGCACGCCTGGGATCCGGCGGCCGACGGCTGGCGCCCCGGCGGCACGGCTCCGGCCGCGGCACCCGGCGGGGGAGAGGTGCGGGTCCTGACCTGGAACACCCTGTGGGACCGCTACGACGGGCACCTCATCGCCACCGACCGCCGCCGCCCCCTGCTGCTGCGCGCGCTGGAGCGGTCGGACGCCGACGTCATCGCGCTCCAGGAGACCGAGCCGCGCCTGCTCGCGATGATCGCCGCCGAGCCCTGGGTCCGCGAGCGGTACGTCCTCGGCACCCCGCCGGACGGCACCGGGACGCACGAGGTGGCGGAGCACGGACTGCTGCTGCTCAGCCGGCTGCCCGTGCGCGAGTCCGCGGCGCACACCCTCGGTCCGCACAAGGCCGTCGCCGCGATCACCGTGGAGACCGCCCAAGGCCCGCTCGTCGTGGTCGCCACCCATCTGAGCAGCGACCACTCCGAGGACGGCGCCGGCCGGCGGGAGGCCGAACTGGCCCGGCTGGCCGAGGGACTGGCCGGCGTCGACGCCCCCGGACTGGTCGTCCTCGGCGACTTCAACGACGGCGGCGACGCACCGGCCCGCGCGCTCGGCCTCCGCGACGCCTGGACCGACGTCCACGGCGCGTCCGACACGACCCCCACCTTCGACCCCGCGGCGAACCCGCTCGCCGCCGTGTCCTCCCTCACCGGCCGGGCCTCCCGCCTGGACCGCGTCCTCCTGCGCGACGCCGCGGGATTCCGCGCCACCGCCGCCCGGCTGCACGGCGAAACCCCCGCGGCCGACGGGCTGTTCGCCTCCGACCACTACGGGGTGGAGGCCGTCCTCACCCCGTCGGGCAGCACGGGCACGCGGACCCTGGACGAGGCGCCCACCGCCCGCACCGCGGTCGCCTGGCTCCCGCCGGAGGAACTGCGCCCCGCGCTCGACGGCGTCCGCCGGGAGCACGACCCGCAGATCCACCGCTGGCCCCCGCACGTCAACCTGCTCTTCGGCTTCGTACCCGAGCACGCCTTCGAGCGCGCCGCGCCCCTGCTCGCCGAAGCGGCGGCCGCCTCACCCGGTTTCAGCGCGCGACTGGACGGCATCCACACCTTCGGCCACCGCGAGGACGCCACCGTCTGGCTCGACCCCGCCGCTGCCGGCGCCCGCCCCCTGGGCCGCCCTCCACCACGCCCTCGCCGAACGGTTCCCGCACTGCCGGGGCCGCGCCGGGGGATACACCCCGCACCTCACCCTGGGCCGCACCCCCGACCCGCTGCCCGTCGCGGCCGCGACGGCGGCCCGCCTCGCCCCGATGACCGCCCGCGTCGGGACGATCGTCCTGCTGTCGCGGCGCGGCGACGAGCCGATGCGGCCCCGCGCCGAGGTCGCCCTCGGCACGGGCACGCTGCGCTGGCTGGACGACGCACCCCCGCCGGGCGGCAGCCCCGCACCGGCCGCCGGGGACACCGAAGCGGCCCGTGTGCTGCGGCAGTTGACGCAGGCGCTCCGGCCCGGAGCGGTGCACCTGGCCGGGTCCCGCCGCATGGGATGCCATCTGCCCGGCGCCGATCTCGACGTGGTGGCGGCGCTGCCCGGCACGGCCGACATGGAGGACGTGGCGGCCCGCGTCGCTGCCGCCGTGCCCGGGGCCGTACGGCTGCGCGAGGTCACCGGGGCCCGGGTGCCGGGGCTGCGCTTCAGCGTGGGCGCCCTCGACGTCGACCTGGTGGTCGTGGCCACCGGGCCGCTCGCCCCCGGCGAGGCGGTGGACCGGCGCCTGGACCTGGGCGAGGCCGCCGCCGTCGCGCTGAGCGCCGTCAGCGACGCGGACGCCGTGCTTGCCCTGGCCGGCGGCGCCCACGACCGCTTCGCCGCACTGGCCCGCCAGGTGAAGGCCTGGGCCCGCGCGCGCGGACTGGACTCGGCACCGTTCGGCGGACTGCCGGGACTGGCCTGGGCGCTGCTGGCGGCCCGGACGGTGGGCGAGCACCCGGACACGCCCGCGTCCGGTCTGGCGCGCGAGTTCTTCGCGACCTGGGCCGCGTGGGACTGGCACAACCCGATCGGCACCGCCGGTGCCACCGCCCCGGCCGTGTCCGTCGCCACCCCGAGCGCCCCCGTCCGCTGGTGCACCGAGCAGACCGGCCCCGGCTTCCGCGACCTGCTGACCCAGGAGCTCTACCGCGCCTGGGAGTTGCTGGACGAGGGCGCCGACACGGCGGTGCTCCTCGCGCCCCCGCCCCTGCACCGGCGGCACGCCGCCTGGGCCGTCGCCACGGTGCGCCCCGCCCCGGGCGAGGACCTCGACCGGACCGTGGGCCGGTTCCGCGGCCGCGTGCGCGCCCTGCTGACCGCGCTGGAGGCGGCGGGCGCCGTCGACGTCCACGCGTGGCCGCGGCCCTTCGCGGCCGGTGCCCACGAGGCACGGTGGGCCATCGGCCTCGGCAGCACCCCACCCGACGCCGGCGCCCTCGACCGTGCCGCCGCGCGCTGGCTGCGCGCCGTGCCCGGTGTGACGCTCGCCCGCGTCGACGGCGGGGCCGTTCCCACACTGCGCTGACGCGAGGGGGCGGCCGGTGCACGGCCGCCCCCTCCTCCGGTACGCGGGCTACTTGCCGCCGCCCGAGTCCGCGCCGTGCAGGGCGTCGCGGAGCACGGCGCTCGCCTCCGCGACGGCCGCCTTGTTGGACTCGGTGTCCCTCAGGGCGTTGAGCATCATGAAGTCGTGGGTGATCTTCTCGTAGTGCGAGAGGGTCACCGGGACCCCGGCGCCGCGCAGCTTCCGCGCGTACGCGGTGGCCTCGGAGAAGAGCACGTCGGAGTCCGTGATCACCAACGCCGGGGGCAGACCGCGCAGTTGACCGGTGGTGGCGCGCAGCGGCGCCGCGAGCGGGTTGGAGCGGTCCTTCAGGTGCGGGGCGTACGCGTCCCAGAACCACTGCATCGCGGGCCGGGTGAGCCAGCAGTTCTCCGCGAAGCGGTGGTACGACGGCGTGTCGAAGTCGGCGTCGGCCACCGGGTAGAGCATGACCTGCTGGCGGAAGTGCGGGCCGCCGCGCTGCTTGGCCATCATCGTGACGGCGGCGGTCATGTCACCGCCCACCGAGTCGCCGGCGACGGCCAGGCGCGAGGTGTCCACGCCGATTCCGGCGCCGTTGGCCGCGACCCACTTGGCCACCGCGTACGCCTGCTCGATCGGCACGGGGAACTGGGCCTCGGGCGACGGGGTGTAGTCGACGAACACCACGGCCGCCTTGGCCCCGTTGGCGAGTTCGCGGATCAGCCGCTCGTGGGTCTTGAAGTTGCCCAGCACCCAGCCGCCGCCGTGGATGTAGACGATGCCGGGCAGCGCGCCCTTCGCCCCCTCGGGCCGTACGACGTGCACGGAGACCGGCCCGGTCGGACCGCCGGGCACGTCCCGCTGCTCGACCGTGGCGGGCAGCATGTCCACCGGCCCGGCCTGGAGCTTGTTCAGCACCTCGCGGGCGTCGCTGTACGACATCTTGTACAGCGGTGTCCCGTCGGCCGCCGCGAGCCCGTTGAGGAAGTCCTGGGCGATCGTCTCGAGTTTCACCGGCGGGTCGCCGCAGGGCACGTACTTCGCCGGCGCCCCGTCGGCCACGGCCACCCTCGTCGCCGCCGCGCCGTGGACGTCGGCGGAGCGGCCGGCCCGGCCCGCGCAGCCGGCGCTGAGCGCGGTGGCCACCACGAGTGCGGCGGCCAGGGCCCAGCGGCTGTGACGCGCCGTGGACGGGTCTCGAGGACAGGTCATGTCGGTCTCCCGGGTGTGGTCGCGTCCCCCAGAACAGCCTGCGGAGGCCCGCCGCGCCGGACAACCGGGGATAGGCCGCCGGAGTGGAAGGCACGCCGGCCCGACCGGGACCGCCGTCAGTGCTTCGGGCCGGCGTCCGCGCTCTTGTCCGGGGGCGGCGGCAGCCGCAGTCCGGCCAGGTCCGGCGGGACGGGCTGGTCGGGCCGGATGAGGGGGGCGGCCATGCCGTCGGCGACCGCGGCGGGCGCGTCGCTCAGCCGGAAGCGGTCGCGGACCCGGCGGTAGAAGTCCGTGGGGCCGAGCCGGATCAGGCGCAGCCGGTGCCGGCCGCGGTACACGGCGACCCAGTCCCCGGGGTCCACCACGCCGCGCAACTGGCCGTCGATACTGACCGCGACACGCCCCGAACGGGCCAGCACGCGGATGGCGACGGACTCGTCCGGAGCCGCCACCATCGTCCGGTCGAACGCCATGTGGGGCGCCACCGGCGTGAAGACCACGGCGTCCATGTGCGGGGAGACGACGGGGCCGCCGGCGGCGAAGCTGTACGCGGTGGAACCGGTGGGCGTCGCCGCGATGATCGCGTCGGCGGAGTACGAGGCGAACAGCCGCCCGGCCAGGTACACCGCCACGCTCGCCTGCCGGTCCCGGGCGAGCTTCTCGAAGACGATGTCGTTGACCGCGTTGATGTTCATGGGCACGCCCCACCCGACGTCCACGGGGTCGCCCGGCCGCACGCTCGGCGAGGGCAGCGTCGGCCCGCGCCCGTACCGCAGCAGCGACTCGATGCCCTCGGGGACCTCCAGCGGGCGCGAGGCGCGGAGCGTGAGCGTCATCCGGTCCTCGACGGTGGCCCGGTCCTCGGCGACCGCGTCCAGCGCCTCCGTGACGTCCTCCACGCAGACCTCGGTGAGAAAACCGACCCGGCCCAGGTCCACGCCGAGCACGGGGGCGCCGCAGGCCGCCGCCACCCGGGCGCCGCGCAGGAAGGTGCCGTCGCCGCCGAGCGTGACGATGAGGTCCGGATAGCCCGCCGTCTTCGCCTCCTCCCGGCCGCTGTGGCGCGGCCGGTCCTGCCGCCAGATGTCGATCTCGACGGCGGGCACGTCGCGCTCCGCGCACCAGCGGTGCACCGTCGCGGCCGCCTCGACGGCCTCCGGACGCCCCTCGTGGACGATCATGCCGACCCGGCTCACCGGCATTGCGCACTCCTTCGGCTGGCTCGGCTCGTGCGCCCCGGTGCCCGGGTCCGCGCGAAGCGACCGCCGGGTCCGCGGTGGCGGTGCCCACCGGGGTGGTGCGCACCGCTTCCAGCATGGCGACTCCCGGCCCGATCGGCAGCGGGAGAGCGGCGGGCCGCCGCGTGCGCCGTGGGCGCCTCCGAGCTCACCGGCGGCCCGTACCTTCGTGCGGGCCCGATCGGAGGCCGGAGCGGTCGTGGTGTCCTGCGCTCCAGCGGCGCGGTGTGCTCGCCGTCTCTGCGCGCCGACCCGGTGCGCGGGCGTTCCGCACTGTCGGGCACCGCTGCGGGCGTGGTGACTTCTGGCCTGATCGGCCGGGGAGGGGTGGCGCAGTGCAGCCGGGTGTGGTGCGGGGGCGTCCGCCGCCGGGCTGACCTTGTGCGGGTGGCAGGGCGGCGGGAGCGCCGGCGGCGCATCGTGGGGGCCGCATCGGCGACCCGTGGACGCTCGGGTCGACCCGGCTCGCTGGCATTCCGTGCACAAGCGGGTCCCGGCGCCCGCCGGGGTGGTCCCCCCCCCGGCCGTTGGCATCGCGCCTCGTGGCCTGCGGCGGCGTGCTCGCGCGGAGCGCTCCAGCGTGTCGATCCCGACGGCGCGCGCGTCGCACGCCGGCGGTGCAGCGTGGCGTCCGCGTCGACGTGCCCACCGGCTTGACGGTGTTCCGCACCCAGGTGCCGGCGGTGGGGGTGCCGCCAGGGCGGCGGGCGACCGGGTGTCGATCCCGACGGCGGGCACGTCGCGCTCCCCCCGCCGGTGGCGCATGGTGGGGGCCGCGTCGACTTGCCGGCCCGGTTCACCGGGGTTCCGCGCCCACGTGGGTCCCGGTCCGGGCGGTGCGGGGCGGCCACCGGGGTCGCCCCGACATATGCCGGCCCGGTTCACCGGCATGCATGCCGCCCGCTAGAAGGTGACGCTCCGCCAGGAGACCGGTACGCCGTCGCCGTCGGACCAGCCCAGGACCAGGCGCCGGTGCTCGGTGTGCGTCAGCATCTGCGTGCGGGTCCACGCCGAGCCGCACTGCGCGCCGATCTGCTGCCCCGGCTCCAGCACCGTCTCCCGGGTCCGGGACGGGGCGTCGTCGGCCTGGAGGAACACGCATCCCGGGTCGTTCACCGTCTTCGTGACCAGTGCGTCCACGTCCCAGCCGGTGCCCTGCGGGGTGACCGTGATCGTGGCGAAGCCGACCTTGTCCGGTTCGGTGAGTTCGAGGCGGGTGGTGCCGCCGCCGCCCGACCGCGGCTGCCATCCGTCGGCGGCCCCGGCGGCCGGCGCCAGCGCGAGCAGCCCCGACGACACGATCGACACGACAGTCCCAGCGACCCGGCTTCTGCGCACAGCGGCCCTCCATTGCGTCCGTCCGGCCGCCGTGCGGCGGCAGGCCCCTCATCCAAACCCGCGGGGCGCCCGGGCCCGGGGGCGCGGCGCGCGGACCGGCCGGTGCGATCACCCGTCCGGCATAGGGTGTGATCATGAGCGGAGAGACGGATCTGCGGAAACTGCTGAGCGGTATGCGCCCGGAGGCGGGCCGGGAACGGCATGTCTTCACCACCCTGCCCCCCGGGAGTGCTGTGCCGGACGGTGTGACGCCGGTCGTCACCGTCGCCGAGGAGGAGGGACTGACCCTCGTCCTGCCGCAGGAGCAGGCGGACGCGGCGGGCCTCGGCTACGGGTACGTGGCGGGAAGGATCACCCTGCGCGTGCACTCCGCGCTGGAGGCGGTCGGGCTGACGGCGGCCGTCGCCCGGGAGCTCGCCGACGCGGGCCTGAGCTGCAACGTTGTGGCGGGCTTCCACCACGACCACCTCTTCGTGCCGTACGAGCGCCTGGACGAGGCGGTCGCGGTGCTGGCGGACCTGGCGCGGCGCTCGGGCTGATCACTCCTCGGCGTCCGGCGGCAGCAGCGTGCCGAGCGGACCGAGGTCCAGGTTGAGGTCGCGCATCGTCAGGCCGTACTGGGCGCACAGATCGGTCATGCGGTCGTGGAGGATCATGAGGGTGGCGCCGAGGCGCTCCTCCTCGTCCTCGGTGAGGTCGCCCGCGTCGACCCGGCGCAGCGCCTGGCGCTCCATGAGCTGCCGCAGCAGTTCGACGAGGGTGAGCACCAGCCGCACCAGGTCCCGCTCGACGGTGTCGGGGTCGGCGCGCACCCGCCGGGCGGGGCGTGGCGGCGCGCCCGGCGCGGGCGGCGGGGGCGTGTCCTCCGGCAGCGCGGGCAGCAGCCGGAAGGCGCGGGCGGCCGCGTCGGCGACCTCGCCGAGCCGGTCGGAGGGCACCCCGGAGCTCACGGCCGCGTCCCGTCGGCCGGCGGCGGCGGTGCGGAACCGGCAAAGGGGGAGGGGTTCTTGGCGCCGATGGAGACGACCAGTGCGCGCAGCGAGACGCGTACCAGGTCGATGTCGGCGATGGACAGCACCACGTCCCCGGTGAGCACCACGCCCCCGCTCAGCAGCCGGTCCAGCAGGTCGATGAGCGCGACCTGCCGCTGCGGCAGCGGGTCCCCGCCCCGCGCGGGAACGCTCATGACGGCGCGCCCTCGGGGACGGCGGCGAAGGAGTACGGGGCCCAGGGCCCGGTGATGTCGACCCGCACGCCGGTCAGCCCCGCGGCGGCGTCCTGGACCCGGACGCGGAAGGACTCCGCCCGGTCCCGGGCGACCAGATAGGCGTCGTTGACCACGTTCTCCCCGGCGTCGCCGGCCAGTTCGCCCTGCTGGACGCGGTGCCGCGCGTGGTCGGCGGCCAGTTCGCGGCCGATCGCCGCCACGCGCTGCTCGGCCCGGCGGGCGTTGCGGTGGGCGTCCTCGCGGGCGTGCCGCTGCACCCCCCGGGCCCGCAGGTAGGCGCGTCCGGGGCTCAGGTCCCCCGCGGGCGCGGCGGAGGCAGCCGCCCCCGCGGGGTCGTCCTCCACGTAGATCTTGACGCCCCACTCCAGGTGCCCGTCGAGCCGGTCCAGGCACGCCGTGAACATCGCGCCGCAGTCCCCCAGTACGTCCCGGACGCGGGCCTCGTCGAGGTACACCGTGGCGAGTCGCAGCGGGAGCACCGTCGCCGCCGCGGACAGCTCCTCGATCACGGTGTGATGAGCGCGCGCAACGGACTCCAGCCACTCCAGGTCCTCCAAGTGCCGCCGCAGCGCGCCCTCCTGGAAGTCCGCCGCGGGCACCGCGCTGACGGCCGCCGCCAGTTGGGCCCCGGGCGGCCCGGACACCAGGCGCACCGGGGCACCCGCCACCCCGGTCAGGTCCGCCCGTACGCGCTCCGGCGGGACGGAGTCCTCGCGCAGCACGGCGTACGCGTACTCCACGCGGTCGTGCCCGGCGTCACTCATCGTCGGTCGCTCTCCTGCGGCGCGCGGTGGCCGGCCGCTCGGCTGCCGTTCGGCGCGGGCGGGCGGCGGGCTTCCGTTCGCGTGCGGCGGCGGGCGCGGCGGGCAGTTCCCGCTCCTCCCGCAGCGCCTCGATCTCCGCGCGCAGGCGCCTGTTCTCGTCCGCGAGGGACTTCTCCCCGCCGGCGCGGGAGGACAGCGAGGGATCGTGCTCCCACCAGTCGATCCCCATCTCCTTGGCCTTGTCGACCGAGGCGACGATCAATCGGAGCTTGATGGTGAGCAGTTCGATGTCGAGCAGGTTGATCTTGATGTCCCCCGCGATGACGATGCCCTTGTCGAGGACGCGCTCCAGGATGTCGGCGAGGTTCGCGGAGGAGCCCTGGCCGTACGGGGCGTAGGGCGACTGCGCCCGCGTGGGGTACGAGCCGAGCCTGTCGGGGTCCGTCATACGGCCACCTCCGTCTCCGCCTCAGTTCCCGGCGCCCCTGCGGTGTGCGGTGATCTCCTCGAGGCGGTCCAGCAGTTCGTCCTCGCGGGCCTCGAAGGTCTCCTCGTCGATCCGTCCGGCGAGCAGTTCCTTCTCCAGCGCGCCGAGTTGCCGTTCCACCGGCCCGGGGTCGTAGTACTCCTCCTCGGCCGCCTCCTTGACGCGTTCCACGACCCAGACCACGCCGCGGACGGGCGCCAGGGGCAGGCCGAACAGTCCGGTGACGAGTCCCACGGCACACCCCTTTCCTGCGCGTTCCTCAGACGAAGCTGTACGGCGGCAGCGGCCCGCGCAGCCGCAGGTCGCACTCGTCGCCCAGCTGGTTGGCGAGGCTGAGCTGCGTGGCGAGGAACATCTCCTCCTGGCCCTCCTCCACCAGGAAGGACACGCTGAGGAAGTCCTGCCCGGTGGGCGGTACCGAGTCGTCCTCCCGGGCGAACGGGCGCAGCGCCTCGACGATGCCCGCGCCGAGCGCGCGCTGGCGCGCCTCGACCTCGCGGCTGATCAGCTCGCCGAGGGCGAGCGGCATCTCGGGGGTGCCGGAGCCGTCCCGGATCTGCTTGTTGAGCCGTGCCGCCTCCTCCGACTCGACCAGGATGCGGCGCAGCAGCGCCTCCTCCTCCCAGGAGACCTTCAGGTGGTACTCGGCGCATCCCTCCAGCGCATCGAGCCGGCCGCGGTACTCCTCGGCGCGCTCGTCCAGCGCGGTGCGCACGGTGTCGTCGTCGGGGGCGGTCAGGCCGAACCGCAGCGGCAGGACGGGGCCGTCGGCCATCAGCCGCTCCTGGACCTCCTGATGGGCCAGGACGTCGCGCCGGCGGGGACGCAGGTCCTCGGGCGCGTCGCTGACGACGGCGCTCAGCGCGGCGGTGGTCACGGTGCGCAGCTCACCGGGCGGCTTGCCGACGCCGTGGAGGCCGTCGAGGTTCGTCGGATGCGCCTTCGAGATGATGGAGTAGACGTAGACGGACATGTCATTCCCTCTCCCGGTGGGCGCTCCGCTTGGCCGGGCGGCGCCGCCTCGCTCGGGGTTCCTCCTCGTACTCGGCCTCCTCCTGGGCCGCGTCCTCGTCGTCCTCCTCGTCCTCGTCGTCCTCCTCGTCCTCGTCGCCCCCGCCGCCCTTCAGCGTGTCGGTGACGGCTTCGACGGCACCGCTCAGGGCGCCCTTGGACTTGCCCTTGGCGCCGCCCTCGGTGATCTCGCCCACGATGTCGGTGAGCTGGGTCGGCTGCTTGCGGCCGGACTCCAGGTCGAGGCGGTTGCACGCCTCCGCGAAGCGCAGATACGTGTCCACGCTGGCGACCACGATGCGGGCGTCGATCTTGAGGATCTCGATGCCGACGAGCGACACCCGGACGAAGACGTCGATGACGAGGCCGCGGTCGAGGATCAGCTCCAGGACGTCGTACAGACTGCCCGAGCCGCCGCCCGACACACCGCCGGCGCCCTGCGGCACCACGGTCATGGTGCCTCCCTTCAGCGCCCCCTCAGACGCGTCGGTCGATCTGCCCGCGGGCGTAACGCCGTGTCCGCTCGTACGAGACGAGCCCGCCCTCCTCGTCGAGGCTCACGTGGTAGGTCGCCATGACGCTGGTGGTCGCCGGAACGCGTTCCAGTTCCAGGACCTCGACGTCGGCCTCCCAGCCGTCCTCGGTCGGTTTCACCGCGGACACCGACTCGGGCTGCCGCCCGAGGAGTTCGGTGAGCTGCTCGGCCGCCGAACGCATGGCCCACGCGGCGGAGGGCTTGCGGGGCCGTCGGGTCATGTCGTCCCCTTCGGTCGTTGCCGCCGCCGTGCTTCGAGCGGCGCCACCCCGGCAAGCAAACGTACTATTTCAGCATATAGCCACAGTCGTGCGCGGCGACACGATCGCCGACCGGAAGGGAACGACTGATGAAGGATTCGACCAAGATGGCTCTCGCCGCCGGGATGGCCGGTGGTTATGTGCTCGGCCGGACCAAGAAGGCCAGGCTCGCCTTTGGACTCGCGACGTATCTCGCGGGCCGCCGCTTCGGTCTCGAACCGCAACAACTGCTCACCGAGGGTGTTCGCCGGCTCAAGGAACTGCCTCAGTTCGAGGACCTCAACGACCAACTGCGCGGCGAACTGATGGACGCGGGCCGCCAGGCGCTGTCCGCGGCCGCCGACCGCCGGCTGGCCGATCTCGCGGAGTCACTGCACGACCGCACCGCGCGCATCGGCGGGAAGTCCGGTCCGTCCGGCAAGGGCCGCCGCGACGAGGACGAGGCCGAGGACACGGACACGGACGAGGAAGCGGAGGAGGAGTACGAGCCCGAGGAGGACGAGGAGGGAGCCGAGGACCGGGAGGACGAGGAGCCGGAGGGCGCGGAGGAATCCGCCAAGAGGCCCGCCGGCAAGCGGGCACCGGGGCGCAGCCGCCACCGCCGTCCCGCGAAGCGGCCGGCGGCGAAGCGCGCACCGGAGGAGAAGTCCGGGGCCAAGAAGGCGCAGCCGACGCGGAAGTCCACCGCCAAGAAGGCCGCGCCGCCCCCGCGCAAGCAGGCGGCGAAGAAGCCGGCCGCCAAGAAGGCGGCGGCGAAGAAGACCGCACCCAGTCGCGGCGGCGCCAAGAAGACGGCCGCGAAGAAGACGCCGGCCAAGAAGGCGTCGTCGGCACGGCGGAGGTAGGCCATGGCCAGGACGGCACAGCACAGCCCGAACGGACATGCCTCGGGTCTGGACCAGTTGCGCGAGGAGATGGTCCATTTCCTGGGCGCGCAGGTGGAGAACCTGGCGGAGAAGGCGGGCGACAAAGTCGCGGGTCTCACCGACCAGTTGCGCGACGTGGCCGAGAACGACGGTGTCCTGCCCAAGGCCGGGCTGCGCATCCTCCAGGGGGAGTCGCCGCTGAAGGCCTTCGTGGGCGAGAAGGCCAAGAGCATGGGGGGAGGCATCCTCGACAAGGCCAAGCAGGCCTTCGGCATGGGCAAGGGGCGCAAGTCGGGGACGACGAAGGTGATGAACATCGTCGAGTCCCTCGACGTCGGCGTACCGGTCCGCTTCGCCTACGACCACTGGACGCAGTACGAGAAGTTCAGCACCTTCACCAAGGGCGTGCGCAGCGTCTCCAAGGGCGAGGACGCCACCAGCGACTGGAAGGTCAAGGTGGGTCCGTCCACGCGCGGCTGGAAGGCCACCGTCCAGGAGCAGGTCCCGGACGAGCGCATCGTCTGGAGCTCCGAGGGCGCCAAGGGCACCACGCGCGGCTGCGTCAGCTTCCACGAGATCACTCCGACGCTGACCCGCATCGTGCTCGTGGTCGAGTACTACCCTTCCGGCTTCTTCGAGAAGACCGGCAACATCTGGCGCGCCCAAGGCCGCCGTCTGCGGCTCGACTTCAAGCACTTCCAGCGGTACGTCACCCTCACCGACGAGGAGCCCGAGGGCTGGCGGGGCGAGATCCAGGACGGGGAGGTCGTGCGGACCCACGAGGAGGCGCTGGAGGACGAGGAGGCGGAGTCCGACGAGGCGGCCGACGAGTACGACGACGGCGAGTACCCCGAGGACGACGAGGAGTACGACGAGGACACCGAAGCCGAGGACGCCGAGGACGCCGAGGACGCCGACGAGGCCGACGACTACGAGGCCGACGAGGCCGACGAGTACGAGGACGACGGCGAGGAAGCCGAGGACGAGTACGAGGACGAGGAAGAGGAGGAACCGGAGTACGAGGAGGCCCGTCGCTGACGTGCCGTCACCTGGTGTGCCCCGACCGCCGTTCCGCCACCTCCACCAGCGCGTCGAACGTGCCCACCAGCACCTCCCGCCGCCGCGCGCGGTAGTCCGCCCCCGGCTCCAGGTCGTCGACCGCTTCGTCCCACACGGCGAGGTAGCGGGCCTTCCACGTCCGGAGCGTCGCCGCCTCGGGCAGAGTCGTCCCCGCCCAGCCGCGGGTGGCGAGCAGGTGCAGCAGTTCCAGGTTGCAGGGCACCGCCACACCCCAGTACTCGTCCGGTTCGAGCTCTGACGGGTCGCCCTCCATGGCCTGGGCGACCTCGGCGGCCAACCGGTCGGTGAGCAGGCCGAGATGGTCCGCCGCCGTGTCCTCGTCGAAGTTCCCCGTGCCCCAGCTCCCCACCGCCCTCAGCTCTCCGCGTCGGCGTGCAGCGAGGCGTCCGCGGGCCCCTGGACGAACCGGGTGAACCGTACGCGCAGTCCGGCCCGCTCGGGCGAGCAGCAGAAGGGGCCCGCCGAGGCCTCCGCCTCCGGGGCGAGCGGTGCCAGCCGCACCATGCGCCACGGCTCGGCGTCGCACCGCGCCCTGATCGTCACCGCGTCGCCGTCCCGGCTGGCCCGCACGGTGACCTCGCGGCCCTTCCACTCGGGCACGGGGGCCAGGGACCAGTCCGACCGGCCGTGCGTGACCACGGCGCCGAGATGCGGTACGCCGTCCGACATCTCCACACCGGCCTTGATCCACGTCGCGGCGTCGACGCGGATCATGAGGCCCGCCTGGTCGTACAGGGTGTCGAAGTCCGCGACGAAGGTCACTTCGACGGCGCCGGAGCCGGGACCCGGACCCGGACCCGGACCCGGACCCGTACCGGTACCGGGGTCACGGGGGAAGGGAGCCAGCAGCGCGTGTCCGTCGTCGCGGACGAAGCCGTAGCTCGTGGTGCGCCAGAAGTCGCTGCGGTCACGCGTGGTGACCAGCAGTCCCTCGGCGTCGGATCGGGCCTCCAGCGGCGGGTTGAGCCACACGGCCTCGTCCCAGCCGATCGCACGGTGATCGTTCATGGGGTGAGTCTGCCCGTACCGCCCCGCCCGGGGCCAGGGGTCGACGCCGCGCCGCCGGACGCCGAGGTGAGGACAATGGCTGTGGGGAGCCACCGTGCCTGATGGAGGAATCCATGGGGATGGAGCCCGACAAGGGTCAGGAGCGCCTGCCGCGGCTGCAGCTGGACGAACTGCTGGACGAGTTGCAGATTCGGATCGATGCCGTGCGCGGGACGCGGGACCGTGTGCACAGCCTGCTGCAGGCCGTGCTGTCGGTGGGGCGCGAGCTGGATCTGCCGCAGGTGCTGCGCCGGATCGTGGAGGCCGCGGTCGTCCTCGTGGACGCGGAGTACGGCGCGCTCGGGGTCATCGGGGGCGAGGACCGGCTGTCGCAGTTCCTTCCGGTGGGTGTCGCGGACGCGGACATCGAGAAGATCGGCCCGCTGCCGTCCGGCCACGGCATCCTCGGCGAGCTGATCCGCCACCCCGAGCCGCTGCGGCTGGAGGAGATCTCCGAGCACCCCGTCTCGTACGGCTTCCCGGCCGACCACCCGCCGATGCACTCCTTCCTCGGCGTCCCGATCCGGGTCCGCGACGAGGTGTTCGGCAACCTGTACCTGACCGAGAAACGCGGCGGCAAGGAGTTCGACGGCGAGGACGAGGCCATGCTGTCGACGCTCGCGGTCGCCGCCGGCGTCGCCATCGACAACGCCCGGCTGTACGAGGAGGCCCGGTCCCGGCAGCGCTGGCTGGAGGCGAACGCGGAGATCACCGCCAGTCTGCTGTCCGGCGCCGAGGAGTCCCGGGTGCTGGAGCTGATCGTTGAGCACGCCCGGCGCATCCTGGGCGCCGACCTGGGCGTGATGGCGCTGCCCGTCGAGGGGACCGGCGACGTCCGGATGGCCATCGCCACCGGGATCGACGCGGGCGCGCACGCCGGGCTGGTGCTGCCGCGCCGGGGTTCGTTCGTCGGCGCGGCGATGGCGGCGGGGGAGCCGATCATCAGCGCCGAGGTCGGCCAGGACCCGAGGATCACGACCGGCCCGCCCCGCTTCGCCGGGCTGGGACCGGCCGTCGCCGTGCCGATGAGCACCAGCGAGGGCGTGCGCGGCGCGCTGCTGCTGGCCCGGGCCCAGGGCGAGCCGGCCTTCACCGAGATCGAGACGGCACCGCTGACGGACTTCGCGGGGGCTGCGGCGCTCGCGATGGAACTGGCGGAGCGGCGCCGCTCCGCCGAGCAGCTGGCCCGGCTGGAGGACCGCGACCGCATCGCGCGCGATCTGCACGACCTGGCCATCCAGCGGCTGTTCGCGACCGGCATGACGCTGCAGAGCGCGGTCCGCTTCGTCGACCACCCGCAGGCGAGCGAGCGGCTGCTGCGCGCGGTGGACGACCTGGACGAGACGATCAAGATCATCCGGTCCACGATCTTCGGCCTGCGCGCGCACGACGCCGGTCCGGGCCGCAAGGGCCTGCGGGTACGGGTCGCGGGGGCGGTGGAGCGGGCGGTGCCCGCGCTCGGGTTCACCCCGGCGCTGCGGATGGAGGGACTGATCGACACCGATGTGCCGGTCCAGGTCGCCGAGAACGTGGTCGCCGTGCTGGGGGAGGCGCTGTCGAACGTGGCCCGGCACGCCAGGGCCCGCTGCGCGGAGGTGTCCCTGGTCGTCGGCGACGGCGCGCTGACCCTGACGGTGGCCGACGACGGCATCGGCATCCCCGAGGGCGCCTGCCGCAGCGGGCTGGTCAATCTCGTGGACCGGGCGGAGAAGTTCGGCGGCTCGCTGCGCCTGGAGGTCCCCGAACGGGGAGGCACCCGCCTGGTCTGGCGGGTCCCGCTCGCCCCGGACTGACCGCGGCCCGCCCGGAGCCGCCTCGTGGCGTGTCAGTTCACCGCGGCCACGGCGTGACCGGGACCGCGCGGCGCGGTCCCCGGCCGCAGCGGCCCGTACCCCAGCCGCACCAGCATCTGCACATGTCCCGGGCCGGACTCCGCGCTGCGCAGGGCGCGCCGCAGGTCGGGGTAGTCCAGTGCCTGGTGCAGCAGCGCGGCCCGCACCCGCTGCGCGGCGGCCGCGAGCAGGACGTGTTCCAGGGCCTGTCCCGCGCGCAGCCAGTCGGCGGGGTCGTCGAGGGGCGTGGTCAGGACGGCGACCAGCGGGAACCGGCCGTCACCGGGCGCGGAGGGGGGTTCGTCCACCGGCGGCCACCGGACCGCCACCCCGTCGGCCGCGCCGCGCCGGTCGGCGTCCTCCGTCAGCCGCAGCAGCCGCCGGGTCTCCGCCGCGTGCGGCAGGCTCAGCGCCGCTCCCTCGGCGTGGGCGGCGTCGACGAGCCCCAGCACGACCCCTCCCGGCGGACGGTGCACCGGCCACGAGGGCGCGCCGTCGCGGCGGCTCCACAACGCGCCGTACAGATCGGCGCGAGACGCCTCGGGGGCGCGCGCCGGCGCGGTCAGCCGCACGGTGGCGTACAGACCGGGATCGTCGGGGGACGGCAGCAGGCGGACCTGCGGCTCCCAGCCGAAGTGGGTCACGGCGACCCGCAGATTGAACAGTGCCGCCCCGACGGAGACGTGCACGGCCCGCAGGGCGTCCTCGCCCGCCGCGTCCGGCGGGTGGTCCTCCGCGCCGACGCCCCGCACGTGCAGGGTGGCCGTGTCCGGGTCCAGGCGGTACCGCCACGGCCGCCGGCTGTGGCAGGCGGGGGCGGCGACCGCGGCGGAGATCAGCTTCTCCAGGGTCGTGCCGTCGAGCGTGTCGGTCCTCATCGTGCTGCCTCCCGGCCAGGCGCCTGCGACCATGCTGCGCCCCCGCGCGGCGCCGGGGGAGGGTCCGCAGGGTTCCGCCGGGGGACCGTCCGGCCCCATCGGGTGTGCCCGGCCGGACCGGCCGGACCGCCCGCGGGCGCGGCGTTCAGTGGTGCGATTCGGGGGGCGGCGATCCCTCGGGGCGGTGCTGCGTGGCGAGGACGGCGGCCTGGATGCGGCGTTCGACGCCGAGCTTGCCGAGGAGCCGCGAGATGTGGTTCTTCACGGTCTTCTCGGACACGAAGAGCCGCTGCGCGATCTCGCGGTTGGTCAGGCCCTCGCCGACCAGGTCCAGGATCTCCAGCTCCCGCGGCGAGAGCGCCGCCAGCGCGTCGTCGTGCGGGGCCGGGGACGGCTCGTCGTGGGCGCGGAGGCTCTCCATCAGCCGGGCCGTCGTCGCCGGGTCCAGCATCGACTGGCCGGAGGCCACCGTACGCACCGCCGCCAGCAGGTCGGACCCCTTGATCTGCTTCAGGACGTAGCCGGCGGCACCGGCCATGATCGCGTCCAGCAGCGCGTCGTCGTCGTCGAACGAGGTCAGCATCAGGCAGGCCAGGCCGGGCATCACGGAGCGCAGTTCCCGGCAGACCGTGATGCCGTCGCCGTCGGGGAGCCGCACGTCCAGGATGGCCACATGGGGGCGCAGCGCCGGGCCGCGGGCCACGGCGTGGTCGACCGAGCCCGCCTCGCCGACCACCTCCATGTCGGTCTCGGCGTCGATCAGGTCGTGGAGGCCCCGCCGGACCACCTCGTGGTCGTCGACCAGGAAGACCCTGATCGGCGCCCGCGGTGAGAACTCCCGCACCTCGGTCATACGCCCTCCCGGCTGCCGTCTCGCGTGCCCGGCCGTCCCCCCGATCGTCGCCGATCGGCGCCGGCCGTCATAGCGCCGAACGGGTCACCGCCCGCCACCGCTGCCCTGGGGCCCATAGAGGTCGAGCAGGCGGGTGCGGGTGCCCTGGAGCCGGTGCGTGACGATCTCCGCGACGCGGCGGGCGACGGCGTACCCGAGGGCCGGGTCCGCCTCGCACAGCGCCCGCACGGCCCCCGCGTCGTACTCCTCGGCGGTGACGAGGTTGCGGGACTGCGCCCCCAGGTGCCAGGTGTAGGGCGCGAACAGCCAGGAGCAGCCGAGCAGGTCGCCGGGGCCCAGTGTCTCCACCTGGGCCGCCCGGCGGCCGGGCACGTGCAGGTCGAGCGCGACCGACCCGGCGCTGATCACCCAGAAGCGGTCGGCCCGGCGGCCCTCCTCGAAGATCCGCGTCCCCGCCGGGAAGGACACCTCGTGGCCGAGTTCCGTCAGGAGGTCGCGTGCCTCCGGCGGCAGCGCGCCCAGCAGGCCCCTCGTGGTGATGGTCACGGCGGTCTCCTTCGTCGGTCGCGGGCGCGGTCGGAACGAACGGCGGAACGTGCGCGGGCCGGGGATCAGGCGGGGATCGCGACGACGTCGTGGTGCGGTCCGCCCAGGACGACCTTCAGGGCTCCGGTGTCGGTCGCCGAGGAGAAGACGTCGTACGCCGCGGCCGCGTCCTGCATCTCGAAGGCGTGCGTCACCAGGGACGCGGCGGGCAGCCGGCCCGCCTCCACCATCCGCAGCAGGGTGGGGGTGGAGTACGTGTCGACCAGACCGGTGGTGAGGGTGATGTTCCGGCTCCACAGGTCCTCCAGGTGGAGGGTGACCGGCCGCCCGTGCACGCCGACATTGGCGACGTGGCCGCCGGGCCGCACCATGCGCGTGCACAGCCCGAAGCTCTCCGGTGTGCCGGCCGCCTCGATCACCACGTCGGCGCCGAGCCCGTCGGTGAGGTCGTCGACCAGCTGCTCGGGCCCCTCGTCGGCGCGGACCACGGCGTCGGCGCCCAAGTGCTTGGCGGCGTCCAGCCGGGCCGGCACGAGGTCGACGGCGATGACGGCGTGCGGGGCGAACAGATGGGCGGTGGCGATGGCGGCCAGGCCCACGGGGCCGCTGCCGACCACGACGACGGTGTCCCCGGGGCGCACCTCGCCGTTGAGGACACCCACCTCGTAACCGGTGGGGAAGATGTCCGCCAGCAGCACGGCGACCTCGCTGCTCACCACGTGCGACAGCGGGTGCAGACCGGTGTCCGCGAACGGGACGCGCACGTACTCGGCCTGCGTGCCGTCGATCAGGTGCCCCAGCGTCCAGCCGCCGCCCCCGCGGCACTGCCCGTACGCCTGCTCGCGGCAGTAGCGGCAGTGGCCGCAGCCGCTGACGCAGGAGACCAGGACACGGTCCCCGGGACGTACGGTGCGCACCGCGGAGCCCGTCTCGACGACCTCGCCGACGGCCTCGTGGCCCAGCACCGTCCCCGCGGGGACGTCGGGCACCTCGCCGCGCATGATGTGCAGGTCGGTGCCGCAGACACCGGCGGTGTCGACGCGGACGATCGCGTCCGCCGCGTCCATGAGCCGGGGGTCGGGCACGTCCTGCCAGGCCGCCTGACCCGGCCCCTGGAAGACCCAAGCCTTCATGTCGTGACTCCCTCCGTCAGACCGGGACGCACGCGGAACGCGCGAGGCCGGCCCGTACGCGGCGCGGCGGTCGGGAGGCGCCGGTGCGGCCCGTCGTGCGCGAGGCGCCGGTCACAAACGCTCCGCCCGGGCCGCGGCCACGCGTGCCGTCGGCCACGACGCCCACCTGCCCGCCCGGGGGCGGTGCATCCCTCCACTGTGGGCGACGGCTCCGTCCCGGGCATGGGCCGAAGGGGCAACCCGACGGGGCCGGGCGGCCCATGCGGCCGTGACACGGCCGGGGCGCCGCGGGGGTCAGGTCCCCGCGGCGCCCCGGTGGCGCGTGCGACCGCCGCCTACTCCAGCGTCCCGCTGATCAGCGCCGCGGCGTCGCACGCCGTCGGGGCCGGGGTGGTGTCGGGCGGCGTGCCGGGTTTGCGGCAGGCGACCGTCACGGTGACCTTCTGCTTCTCCGGCACCAGGATCGCCGAGGCCCAGTGGAAGTCCTGCTCGCGGAAGTTCTCCAGGGCCGGGGCGAGCAGGGTCTTGCCGCCGACGGTGATGGTGACGACGCCCGAGTCGCCCTGCGGGTTCTCCAGGACGAGGTCGGTGAGGCGCAGCGTCTTGCCGGCCGGCACGGTGTAGGTGTCCGCGCCGGTGCCGCCCGCCGAGCCGGCGGCGGTCAGGCGGGTGGAGAAGAGCGTGGCGTCCGCGGGCGGCACGACCCCTTCGCCGGGCCTGACAGGACGTGAGGACCCGCCCGTCGACTCGACCGCCCGCTCGGCGCCCCGTGCCGCGGCCTTCGCGTCGTCGGCCTTCTTGTTCGCGTCCGCCGCCTGCGAGGCCGCCGCCTCCACCGGGACCTTCACCGCCTCCTTCGCGGCGCTCCGCACGGCGGGGCGCAGCAGCCCGTACCAGACGCCGAGGAGGACGCCCGCCAGCACGACCACCGCCGCGGCGGCCCGCACCAGCCCGCTGCTGAGCACCGGTTGCTGGACGTAGGTGCCGTCGAGGACGACGGGCCCGGCGGCCGTCGCCGACGCGTCGTCGCCGGGCGCCTTCGGGACCGCCGTCACCTGGAAGGAGTGCGGTACGGCGACGCCACGCCACAGGGTGCGCTTGGGCCGTACGGGCATCTGCACGAAGGCCGCACGGCCCGGCTCGACCACGACGGGCGCGGACGGGAGGCCGAACCGCAGCGCCTGCGAGCGGTCGGTGCCGGCGAAGGAGACGGCCACCGGGTGGTTGCCCCGGTTGTCGACGGCTATCCGGTAGCGGGCCCGGCCGCGGCCCTGGGCCATCGTCGGCGTCATCTCGGCGGTCACCTGCTCGTACGGCAGGATGCGCAGGACGCCCTCGGGGACGGTGGCCGTCTCCGGCCGCTCCTGCGGCAGCACGCGCACGCCGAACGTCAGGTCGCCCGGGGGCACCGAGGAGTCGCGCGGCGGCCGCGCGACCAGCGTGACCTGGCCGGCGGTGTCGGGGTAGAGGGAGATCGTGACCGGCTCGACCTCCGTCCATCCGGCGGCGGGCCCCAGGACCTCGAAGCCGTACGCCTCGACGATGGAGCCGGTGTTGCGCAGCTCCAGCGTGATCCTGGCCTCCTCGCCCGGGAGCACCGGGACGGGGGCCGCGTCCAGATGAGCAGATGTGGTCATGGCACGAACCTAGAGACCTCCCCTTCTGTGCACCGCCCCGTACGGACACCTCCGAGGGCAGGCTCCGCTGCCCGTTGAGTCCCTGTGGAGTGCCTGCTGACTGCCCCCGTGTTCACTGGCCCTCGAATGGAAGTGCGGGCCGGGGGCATTGGGCTGCTCCCGGCGAGCCGGCGGGACCGGACGCGAGGCCGGGACCACCGCTCGGGTCCCGTGCGTCCGCAGGGGAGAGCACAGCTCGAAGGGCATCAAGGGGGAGCCATGCAGTACCAGGGGGGCAGCGGCACCGAGCGGATTCCGGTCCGGCTGACCGCGCAGGATCCGATCACGCAGGCGGGGCTGGCCGGCCAGCTGCGGACCCGCCACGAACTGCGTCTGCTCGCGGAGAGCGAGGACGACGGCACCGACAAGGTTGTCGCGGTGTTCGCGGCCGACCGGGTCGGGGAACCCGAACTCCAGGCGCTGCGGCGCCTGCAGCGCGGCGGCGAGGGGCGCACCGTCCTCGTCGCGACCGAGCTGGACGACACCGGCCTGGTGGCCGCGGTCGAGTGCGGCGTGGTCGGCGTGGTGCGCCGCGCGGACGCCTCCGCCCAGCGGCTCGCGGACGCGATCACCGCGGTCGCGCGGGGCGAGGGCAGCGTGCCGGCCGATCTGCTGGGCCGCCTCCTCGACCAGGTGGGCCGGCTCCAGCGGCAGGTTCTCGACCCGCGCGGGCTGGCGTTCACCGGACTCGCGCAGCGCGAGATCGACGTGCTGCGGCTGGTCTCGGAGGGCAAGGACACCGCGGAGATCGCCCGCACCCTGGCCTTCTCCGAACGGACGGTGAAGAACATCCTGCACGACGTCACCACCCGCCTCCAGCTGCGCAATCGCTCCCACGCGGTGGCCTACGCGATGCGGATGGGCTTCATCTGACGGACCGCCGGGCGGGGCGGGAGGGTGCCGGTGCCCCTTGGGGCACCGGCCGGTACCCGAAGCGCTGCCCGTCTCCGGCTGATGGCGGAGGCGTCCTGGCGCGAGGGTGTGACTGAGGAGGTCTGTCCGGGCGCCGGCGCACCGCACACCGGTGGGCGAGGGGGAAACGACCGGGCGACGTGGTGCGACGAGGTGTGTTCATCCCAGGGGCCCGGCGGGCTGTGTCCGGTGCTGCTGCCACCGTGCGGGGCGACCGCGGCAGGGCGGTGCCGCGCGCCCGCCGCGCCGTGCGCCGCCGCGGGCCCGGTTGGGTTCTCGCGCTCGTGGCCACCGGCGCCCTCATCGCCTCGCTGCTGGTCGCCGTCTCCGCGGTCTCCGGCGGCTCGCACGTCGCCTCGGCCGATCCGCCGCCCGCGTCCGCCGATCCGGGCCGGATCGCCTACCGCGGCGAGGGCGAGCACCGCAGCCTCCAGGTCGTCGGGCTGCCCACGGTCACCGGGGACGGCTGCGACGGCGACGGGCCGTGCGGCGGGATCGGCCGCGCGGCCGTCACCTACGGCCCGGTCGCCCCGCTGCTCGGGCAGGGATCGGCCGCCGACGACTGCCAGGCCGCCGCGCGCGGCGACGACGTCGTGTTCGTCAGCGACCGCGTGGGCGACGGCGAGGGCATCTACCGGCGCAAGGGCGAAGGCCCCGTGACGCCTGTGCTGCTGCGGCCCGGTTGGCGGCTGACGGATCCAAAACTGTCGCCCGACGGGCAGTGGATCGCCTTCGGTTCGTTCCCGGTGGGCGAGGACGACGACGGCATCGAGTCGGCGGACCGCTGCGACAACGCGGACCGCGGCACGGGCGACATCGACCCGGCGTCCGAGGTGTGGGTCGTGCGCGCCGACGGATCGGGGCTGCGGAAGGTCGCCGACGGCGGCGCACCCGACTGGTCGCCCGACGGCACCCGGCTCGCGTACGGCCACGACGACGCGGTGTACCGCGTACCCGTCGCCGGCGGCAGTCCCGTCCGGGTCAGCCCGGCGGAGACCGCGGCGTACCGGCCCGCCTGGGAACCGGCAGGCGGCCAGGACCGCATCGCGTTCGTCGGAGTGTCCGGCGGCCGCACGCAGGAGCTGACCCTGGTGCCCGCGGCCGGCGGCGGCACTCCGGTCGTCGTCGCCCGGGGCAGCACCTACTCCCAGGACCGGCGCGGGGTCGCCTGGTCGCCCGACGGCAAGCGCCTGGCCTTCCTCTCCGGGGACGCGTACCTCGTCGACCCCGCCGTGCCGTGCTCCGCCCCGGACTGCGTGCGGCTCGTCGGCGACGACGACGGCGGGGCGTTCGGCACCGCCGAGTCCCTGACCTGGTACCGGGCGGCGGACGGCCCGCTCTCGGTGCTCGTCGGCCGGTCGGACCCGGAGCAGGTCGACATCGAGAGCGTCCGCTCGCGCACACCCGTCGACCGGCTGGAGCTGCGGGCGGCGCGCGATCGCGAGAACGACCTCTCCGACCCGGTGTACTCCCCGGACGGCAGGCGGCTGGCCTTCCTCGACTCGGTCTTCGTCGCCGTCCGCAGTGATGTGAAACGGGTGATGATCGGCCCCTCGGACGCGCTCGCCGACGCGGTGCCGCTCCACTACGACGGTCTGGACCCCTTCGAGGAGTTCGGCCGGGTCGCCTGGTCGCCCGACGGCACGAAGCTGGCCGTCACCCACTGGCGGGGCGTCGGCGAGACCGACCGGGACGCCGTCGTCTCCGTCGTCGACGTGTCCGCGGGTCCCGCCGACGCACGGCTGCTGTACACGGTCGGCGCACCGCAGACCCCCGAGGGAACCACGTGCAGCACGGACGACCGCGATCCGAGCTGGTCGCCGGACGGGACGACGCTGGCGTTCTCCCGGTACCACCAGTGCACGCAGATCCCGTCCAGCCCGAGCCCGGACCCCAGCCCCGACCCCAGCCCCGACGCGAGCCCCGACCCGGAGCCGAGCCCCGATCCGCCGCCGGTGGACCCCGGCCCCAGGGTCGCGGTCGCCGCCGCGGCGCGGATCGCCCCCGACACCCTGCCCCGGCACATCTGGACCGCGCCGGCGGAGGCGGCGGGCGCCCCGCAGAAGGACCTGACGGCCGCCCTGTGCGGCGACGGCCCGTGCGACGTGCTCGACCAGCGGCCCGCCTACGACCCCGGCGGCAGCGGCATCGCGTTCACCCGGAGCGGTCCCGACGACTCCGAGGGCGACCCGCACAGCGCGGTCCAGTTGATGCGCGGTGACGGCGGCGCCTGCCGCGGCGTGGTGCCGTCCACGGCGACGTGCCCCACGGCGATCGCCCCGGCGGCCGAGGACGCGCCCTTCGTCCGCCCCGACGGCGCGGCATGGTCGCCGACCGGCTCCCGGCTCGCCATCGACGTCGAGACGACCGGCTGGGACGGGGTGCGGAACCGCCGCATCGCCGTCGTCGACCCGGCCACCGGCCAGGGCGACATCCTGCCCAGCAGGCTCTACCGCGAGGAGAGCCGGCCCACCTGGCAGGCCAGTGCCGACCTGTCGGTGACCATGACCGGGCCCGCCGAGGCCGTGCTGACCGGCACCACCGCGGTCGTGACGCTGCACGTCGTCAACGGCGGCATCGCCCACGCCCCCGGCACCCGGGCGGACGTCACGCTGCCCCCGGGACTGGTGGCCGTGGGGGACCCGGTCCCGTCCCAGGGCACCTGCTCCGCCCTCCACTGCGACCTCGGCCTGCTCCCGGTCGCAGGCACGGCGGACATCCGGATCCCCGTGCGGGCCGCCGCGCCGGGCGCGTACACCGTGTCCGGGCGCGCCGTGAGCGATCTGATCGACCATCAGCCGGCGGACAACACGGCCGCCGTGACCGTCGTCGTCAACGACCCGCCGCCCCTGCCGGGCGACCCCGCGGTCACCGTCACCGTCACTCCGCCCAAGGTGCCGACCGGCGCCCCGGCGACCGTCGTCTACACGGTGACGAACCGCGGCGAGGGCACCGCCCGGGCCGTGCTGCTGCAACCCACGCTGCCCACCGGGCTCACGGTGGGCAGCGCGACCCCGGCCTGCCCGGCCGCGGGCTGTGCGCTGGGCGACCTCGAACCCGGCGGGACCGTCACCGTCACCCGCCAGGTCAGCGCGGCGCACCCGCTCAGCGGCAACGTCGTCGGCACCGTCACCTCGGCCTCCGAGGACGCCGACCGGTCCAACAACACCGCGACGGCCCCGATCACGGTCGAGGACCGCCCGGTCAGCACGCCGCCCGTCACCACACCGCCCGTCACGACGCCCCCGGTGACGCCGCCCGCGGGCCCCGGACCCGCCGACCCCGCGGTCGCCCTCGCCGTCACCCCCGGCACGGTGTGGACCGGCGGACCCGGCGCCACCGCGAAGGTCACCGTCAGCAACCCGGGCAGGGCGAAGGCCACCGGCCTGACGCTGGTCGTCGTCCTGCCGCCGGGCGCCACGGCGGCCACCGGCACCTGCGCCACCGCGGCGGGATGCCCCGTGACCGACCTCGCCCCGGGGGCGTCGGCGACGGTGTCGCTGCCGCTGACCGCTCCGGACGCGCTCGCCGGGCAGGTCACGGCCAACCTCACCACCACCGGCAGCGACAGCGACCGCGGCAACGACACGGCCACCGCACCGCTCACCGTCCTCGCCCCGCAGGTGCGGCTCATCCCCACCGTCGGGCCGCCGGGGGCGGTCGCCCTCGCGCGCGGCACGCACTTCCCGCCCGGCGCGGTGCTGCGGCTGCGGTGGAGCAACGGGGTGACGGTCGCCGCCGCGCCGGTGCGGGCCGGAGCGGACGGCACCTTCACCGCGTCGATGCTCGTGCTCGTCCAGGACGCCCTCGGGCCGCGGGAGTTGCTGACCTCCGACAGCGCGTCCGTACCGCGCTTCGGGCCGGTGCGCACCCCGTACCTCGTGGTGCCCGGTGTGCTCCAGCCGTCCGACTTCACATGGCGCAGGTGACCCGGCGGTGACGCTCCGATGATCCACGAAGTGGACGACGCCCTGCGCGACCTCGTACGGGCCGAGGTCGGCGGGCCCGGCGTGGACGTGGTCTTCGACGCGCCCACCCGCGACTGGGCCGCCCGCCGCAACGCCCCGACCGTCAACCTCTACCTCTACGACATCCGCGAGGACATGCGGCAGCGCGCGCGGGGCCGGCGGAACGTGTACGACGAGCAGGGCACGGTCGTCGCCCGGACGCTCCCGCCGCGCTACTTCAAGCTCTCCTACCTGATCAGCGCCTGGACGCAGCGACCGGAGGACGAACACCGGCTGCTGTCCTCCCTGTTGCGGTGCTTCCTGCGGCACGAGGCACTGAAGGCGACCGATCTCGGACCCGAACTGTCCGCCATCGGGCTGCCGGTGCCGGTGACGGTCGCCCTCCCGCCGCCGGAGGACCGGGCGTTCGCCGACGTGTGGACCGCCCTCGGCGGCGAGCTGAAACCGTCGCTGGACCTGGTGGTCAGCGCGCCGGTGACGGTCGCGCCGGTCTACACGGCGGGGCCGCCCGTCGAGGAGGGGCTGCACGTCGACTTGGCGGAAGCACCGCGGGTGGAGCGGACCGCGCCGGGCGACCGGCCCGGACCGGCACCGCGCCGGAGGAACCGATGAACACCGCGACCGACGGCACCACCGCCGACCCCGGCCTCGCCCACCTCATGGGCCGGCTCGCGCTGGTCGAGGAACGCGTCCGCAGGGCCGTCGACGCACGGCGGGCGGGCGACCCGGAACCCGACGACCCGTTCCGGGGGATCTACCTGTCCGACGACGCGGTCCGCCGCCTGCTCGACGAACCCGCGGCCGTGCCCGGGCCCGACCCGGTGGACGCGGTGCGCGCGGCGGAACTCGCGGCCCGGGCCGCGCAGGCGCGGGCAGAGGGTGCCCCGCTGCGCCTGGACGGCCTGGAACAGGACTTCGGGCTGCTCCCGCTCGACACCGAACTGCTGCTGGTCGCCCTCGCGCCCGATCTCGACCGCCGCTACGAGCAGTTGTACGGCTATCTCAACGACGACGTCACCCGCCGCCGCCCCACCGCGGGCCTCGCCCTCGCGCTGTGCGGGACGCCCGCCGCGTCCGCCGGGGCCCGGGCGCGGCTGTCGGCCGGCGCGCCGCTGGCCGCCCGCGGCCTGCTGGTGGTGGAGGAGCCCGAACGTCCCCTGCTGAGCCGGGCGTTGCGCGTGCCGGACCGGGTGACCGCGCACCTCCTGGGCGACGACAGCCCTGACCCGGCCCTGCTCGACCTTCTCGTCCCGCTGACCTCCGGCATCCTGCCGACCGGGCTCGCGGACCGGGTCGCCGTCGCGCTGCGCCGCGGCGTCGGACCGGTGTACCTGCGCGAGCCCGCGGGCGGCTCCGCGCGTTCGGTCGCCGCCGACGCGCTGGCGGCCGCCGGGCGGCGGGCCCTCGGACTGGACCTGGGACGGCTGGCCCGGCGTGCCGACCCCGCGGAGGCGGTCGCCACCGCGGGCCGGGAGGCCGGGCTCGGTGGCGCGGGGCTGGTCGCCTCTCCCGTGGAAGCGCTCGCCGAACGGCCGGAACTGCTGCGGACGCTGGCCGCTCTCCCCGTCCCCGTCGTGCTCGCGGGCAAGGCCTCCTGGGACCCCGCGTGGGCGGACCGGGCACCGCTGCTCGCCGACGTGGAGCGCATCGGGGCCGACGAGCGGTCCGCGCTGTGGCGGGTGGCACTGGCCCGTACCGCCCCCCGGCAGCCGGACGGCGCCGAAGTGCCGGCCGCGGTACGCCACGACGCCGCCGCGGCCTTCCACCTCACCCCGGAACAGGTCGAACGCGCCGCCCGCACCGCCCATCAGCAGGCGCTGCTGTCCGGCGGCCCCCTCACCGACGCCCACCTGCTGTACGGCGCCCGCGCGCAGAACACCTCGGGCCTGGAGCGGCTGGCCCGCCGCATCGAACCCGGCGTCGGCTGGGACGACCTGGTCCTGCCGCCCCCCGTGCTCGGCCAGCTGCGGGAACTGGCCGCCCGCGCCCGGCACCGCGACCGCGTCCTCGGCGACTGGAACATGCGGCCCGGCGGCGGCCGGGGCCGCGGCGTCATGGCGCTGTTCGCCGGCGACTCCGGCACCGGCAAGACGATGTCGGCCGAGGTCATCGCCGGGGCGCTGGGCCTGGACCTCTACACCGTCGACCTCGCCACGGTCGTCGACAAGTACGTGGGCGAGACCGAGAAGAACCTGGAGCGGATCTTCACGGAGGCGGCGGGCGTGAACGCGGTGCTGCTCTTCGACGAGGCCGACGCGGTGTTCGGCAAGCGTTCGGAGGTCAAGGACGCGCACGACCGCTATGCCAACGTCGAGAGCGCCTACCTGCTCCAGCGGATGGAGAGCTTCGACGGGCTGGCGGTCCTCGCCACCAACCTGCGGGCCAACCTGGACGAGGCGTTCACCCGGCGCCTCGACCTCGTGGTCGACTTCCCGCTGCCCGAGGCCGCACAGCGCGAGGCCCTGTGGGACCGCTGCCTGGGCCGCGCCGTGCCGCGCGGCGACGACCTCGACCTCGCCTTCTGCGGCCGGTCGTTCGAGCTCGCGGGCGGCGACATCCGCTCCGCGGCGGTCACGGCCGCGTATCTCGCCGTCGAGGCGGGGCGGCCGGTGGGCATGGCCGAACTGGTGGCGGCGGTCGCACGCGAGTACCGCAAGCTCGGACGGCTCTGCCTGCCCAGCGAGTTCGGGCCGTACCTGGAACTGACGCGGTGACGGCCTGCCCGAAGGGGCAGGCAGCGGTGCCCGCGGTACGCACCCCGCGCCCTTGGGGCCGGGCCGCCGCCGGTGGGACCGTGGGTCGCGGGCGCCGCCCGCCGCGGAACGCGCAGCGCGCCATCGGGCTGGGGGACAGATGCACGAGCACGAGCACGACGGCGAACTCGCCACCGGGTCACGCCTCAAGACCGACGCCGCGTCCGCCGCGGCCCCGGACCCGCTGCTGCTGAAGGCGGCGGCCGGCGGGCGGGCCGACGTACTCGGCGCGTCCGGACTCCTGCGGCTGCAGCGGTCGCTGGGCAACAGCGCGGTGGGCGCCGCCCTCGACGACCGGCAGGCCGACGAACCCTCTCCCGTGCACGACGTCATCGGCTCCGGCGGCCGGCCCCTCGACCCCGAGGTGCGCGGCGACATGGAGGCGCGGCTCGGCCACGACTTCGGCGACGTCCGCGTCCACACGGACGCCGCGGCGCACGACTCGGCGCGGGCGGTCAACGCCCACGCCTACACGGTCGGTTCCCACGTCGTCTTCCAGCGCGACGCCTACGACCCCGCGTCGCACCAGGGCCGCACCACGCTCGCGCACGAGCTGACCCATGTGGTCCAGCAGCGCTCCGGGCCGGTGGACGGCACGGAGACGGCCGGCGGCATCCGCGTCAGCGATCCGTCCGACCGCTTCGAGCGGGAGGCGGCGGCCAACGCCGACCGTGTGATGGCTCAGCCCGCGCCGGCGGCACCCGCGGTGCAGCGGGAGGCCGAGGAGCGGGAAGAGGAGTCGCTGCAGGGTCTGTTCGTGCAGCGGACCGAGGAGACCGCGGAGGAGGAGACGCCGGCGGAATGACGTTCCGCCCGCCGTCGCCCGGTTCCCGCCGACCCCAGCGAAGGGGAGACCCTTGAAGGCCAGGTCCGAGCGGCCCCCGGCGGAGGACTCCACCGCCCGCGCCGCCGCACCCGTACGGCGCCGGGCCGCGCCGGAGACTCCCTCCGGCACGGTCGTGCGCGCCGTCGACCCGCGGTCCCTCCAGCGGTTGCAGGGCCGGGCCGGCAACGCGGCGGTCTCGGGCCTGGTGACGCGGCGCACGGCTGCCACCGCGGGCCCGGACGGCGGCCTCGCCGTGCAGCGGGACACGAACAGCACCTCCGGCGTGGTGTCGCAGGCGCCGGTGCGGCACGTGGAGTGGACCGGTGACCCGGTGAGCATGGCCAACGCCCTGCGGGACCTGCTGCTCTCCGGGGACGTGGAGCGGATCGCCCTCTCGCTGGGCATGCTGTGGGTCCGCGGCATGGTCGACACGCTCCGCATGCTCAAGCTCGACGCCGGTGCGTACGCCGCTGTCACAAGTGCCGCCCCCTTCACGGCGAATGCGCGGCTCATGGCGGCGCTCGACGTGGTCGAGGGCCGGTCCCCGCAGCCCACCGCGGACGTACCGGCCGATCAGGCCGTCGAGTTGAGGGCCATGCACGACGTGCCCGACTGGCCGCGGATCATCGGCCCGCAGGCCCGGCCGGCGGTGCTGCTGCCCGATCCGGACCGTACGCCCGATCCCGTGCTGAGCGATCCCCGCTACTACGCCGCCCTCTACGACGCCATCCGCCGCAACAGGGCCTTGGCCGGGCAGTACCTGCTGCGCGCCGTCAAGGCGCGGCCGGCCGACCGCGTGCCGGGCGGATTCGTCTACGTCGGGCCCTCGCACAAGGGGGACCGGCCCGCCGGGCTGGATGCCCCCGACCCGCGCCGCAAGGCGGTCAACGAGGCGCTGTGGAGGGAACTGGGCGTCGGTGAGGGGACCCAGGCGTCGGTGAACACCTGGGACTCCGCCAAGTTCAGTTTCGGTCCCGGCTTCGCGGCGACGGGCCTGCTCCGCCGCGTCATGGACAACCTGGCCCGGTCCGGCTCCGACGTGCTCCCGGTGCTCCGGAACGCCGGGCTGATCTACGAGAACAACCAGTGGTACGTCGTCGATCCGGACACCCGCAGCGTCGCGTCCGGCGCCGCGGCACTCGACGTCCTGTCCAAGGACGTGGGTCTCATCGGCACGTTCCTCGACACCGCGGGCGATCCCGCCTCGCGGCGGCAGTGGATGGAAGCGGAGTGGCAGGCGATGCGCTCCGCGGGCGGCGCCGCCGCCGTGCCCGACCAGGTGGTGCGGAACTGGCCGGTCGACCTCGTCGTCTTCGTCGCCCACTGCGTGCACTGGGGCGGGACGACCTGGAAGGACTGGGACAGCGCCGCCCCGCCCGACCTCTTCCACGTCGTGCGCAGGCAGGCGGCGCACGTGCCGCGGCGCACCGACGACCCGCGCATTCTCACGGCGCTCAGCGCCAGGACGTTCCTCGGCTTCAGCGGCGGCCTGCTCCCGAACGCGCTGCGCCTGCGCGGACGGGACCCCGGGCCCCTGCCCGCCGACTGGAGCAGCGCCTTCGCGGGCGCGGTCGCCCTGCCGGTGAGCGACAAACCCCTGGTGGCGCACGTCATCGAGGCCACCGAGGAGAGCTCCGGTCCAAAGGGTGCGGACCAGTGACGCCGCGGCGCGAACGACGGGGGGTGACCAGGTGAAGGCCGTGCCCGAGAGATCACCGGGGGAGGAACCCGCCGGACGCGCCCCTGCCCCTGCGCGGCGCCCGGGCGATCCGGCCGCCGCCCCCGGCGCGCCCGCGCGCGGCGCCGACGCGAGGGCCCTCCAGCGTCTGCAGGGGCGGGCCGGCAACGCCGCGGTCGCACGGCTGGTGGCGCAGCGCACGGCGACCGCGGCCGTGCAGCGGTTGGACCCGGGCGGTGTCTCCGCGCTGCCCGTCGCACCGCCCGGGCTCGCGCCCACGCAGGACCCGCGGTTCCGGGGCGTGGCCGACGAGGTCGGCCGGACGAAGGCGGCGCTGACACGCCATCCCACGGGGAAGTCCGCCGCCAAGGCCGCGCAGGACGCCGCGTCGGCGCCCCCCGACGACAAGGAGGCACAGGCCAAGGCCGCCCACGTCGCCGAGATGGGGACCGCGAAGCCCGCGCCCTTCGACAAGGCCGCGTTCGTCGCCGCTGTGAACCAGACGATCGCCGCCCAGGCCCCCAAGACCCTCGACGACGCCGACAAGTTCGCCACGTCCGGCAAGGCCGATGCCGTGAAGGAGCAGGTGGCGGGCCAGGTCACCGCGGGCAGGCAGAACTCGGCCAAGGACATCACCGAGAAGACCGCCGCCGCGCCCGACCCGTCGAAGGCGGTGGAGAAGCCCGTCACCCCGCTGCCGCCGCAGCCCGCCCCGCCCGCGTCGGCGCCCCCCGACGCCAAGGCGGCGGCCGTGGCGCCCGCGCCCGCGGAGCAGACCGATCTCTCGACCGGACCGCAGCGGACCGACGCGCAGATGAACGAGGCGCAACTGACGCCCGATCAGCTCGCGCACTCCAATGAACCGCAGTTCACCGCGGCCCTGGACGCCAAGCGCGAAGCGGATGCGCACGCCGCCACCGCGCCCGCGCAGTACCGGGCCGCGGAACAGGCGCGGGTCGCCGCCGAACAGGCACAGGCCGGTGCCGTCGGGGCGGCGGGCGCGCAGCAGATGGCGGGTGCCCACGCCGGTGCCACCTCGCGGGCGGCGGGCGGCCAGAACGCGGCCAAGAGCCGGGAGGAGCAGGCGCGGGCCGCGGTGACCACGGAGATCAAGGCCGTCTTCGACACGACGAAGACGGACACCGAGCGGATCCTCGGGGCCCTCGACGGCGAGGTCGAGACCGCGTTCGACACCGGTCAGAAGCGCGCCAAGGACGCCTTCACCGCCGACCACCGGGCGCGCATGGAGCGCTACAAGGACGCGCGGTACTCCGGTCTCGACGGAGCCGCCCGCTGGGTCGCGGACCTGGTGACGGACCTGCCTCCCGAGGCCGACCAGATCTTCGTGGAGTCGAAGCGGCTCTACGAGCGCGACATGCAGAAGGTCGTCTCCGACATCGCCGACCTCATCGGCCGGCGGCTCGGCGAGGCGACCCTGCGGATCGCCAAGGGACGGGAGGACGTCGCCGCGATCGTCGCCCGGCAGCCGCCGCAGCTGCGGCAGTTCGCCGATCAGGCCGCGCAGTCCATCGGCGGCGACTTCGACCGGCTCGACTCCTCCGTCACGGAGAAGTCCCAGGGCATGGTCCAGGACCTCGCCCAGCGCTACAGCGCGGCGCGCAAGGAGCTGGACGAGGAGATCACGTCCCTCCAGGCCGAGAACAAGGGGCTGCTCAGCAAGGCCGAGGACGCGATCGCCGAGACCGCCAGGACCGTACTCCAGCTCAAGGACATGCTGCTGGGGGTGCTGGCCCGGGCCGCCGGCGCGATCGACAAGATTATTGCCCGGCCGGTCGAGTTCCTCGGCAACCTCGTGAACGCGGTCAAGGCGGGCGTGACGGGCTTCGCCGAGCGGATCGGCGACCACCTGAAGAACGGCCTGAAGCAGTGGCTCTTCGGGCAGCTCTCGGCGGGCGGCATCGAGATCCCGGAGACGTTCGATGCCAAGGGCATCGTCAAGCTGGTGCTGTCGATCCTCGGCCTCACCTGGAACAACATCCGCACCCGGGTGGTGACGGCGATCGGCGAACCGGCCATGAAGGCCCTGGAGTCGACCTTCGACATGGTCCGGATCCTCGTCACCGAGGGCGTCGGCGGCCTGTGGCGGTGGATCGTCGAGAAGCTGTCCGACATCAAGGACACCGTGCTCGGCGCGATCCAGGACTTCATCACCGAGAAGATCGTCACGGCCGGCATCACGTGGATCGTGAGCCTGCTCAACCCCGCGTCGGCCTTCGTCCGCGCGTGCAAGGCGATCTACGACGTGGTGATGTTCTTCGTCAACCGCGCCGCCCAGATCAAGAGCTTCGTGGACTCGGTTCTCGACTCGGTCGAGGGCATCGCCGCCGGCGGCGGCGGAGGCGTCCCGGCCCTGATCGAGAACAGCCTCGCCAAGGCCGTCCCGGTGGTGCTGGACTTCCTCGCCAGCCTGCTGGGCCTCGGCGGCATCTCCGAGAAGATCAAGTCGATCCTGGCCAAGGTCCAGGCCCCGGTGATGAAGGTGGTCGACTGGGTCATCGCGAAGATCGTCGCCGCGGGCAAGAAGCTTCTGTCGAAGCTGAAGGCCAAGGCCCAGGGCGGCGACGACACCCCGGAGGGCAAGCAGCAGCGACTCGACAAGGGCATGGCGGCGGCCAGGGCGGCGGCGAACAAACTGGCGGGACGTCCGGTGGGCAAGGCGATGCTCGCCCCGGTGCTCGCCGCCATCAAGGCCCGTTACGGGCTGGTCCGCCTCGAAGCCGTGCCGTCCGGCAAGAAGTGGGCGGTCGAGGGCGAGATCAATCCGAAGGCGCACGTCATAACGGATGCGGACGTCGCCGCGCAGGCCAGGAACGCGGAACTGGCCGCTGAAGTGGCCCGGTTCGAGCAACAGCTTGCCGTCGCGACGGCTGAGAAGTCCGAGGTCCAGGGCGAGGTCGACCGGCTGAACGCGCAGATCCAGGCGGCGGGCGAGCGCAAGCGAAGCCTGCCCGCGGGCCCCGAACGAACGGCGGCGGAGCGCGCGTACAACGGGCTCATCCTCGAACGTGCCGAGGCCGTGGCCACGCTCGTGGCCCACGGCCGGTCCCTGAACATCACGGCCACACGGCTGGGCGACGCGCTGGACCGGCAGAAGAAGGAGAGCGTTGCCTCGTACAACGAGCTCGCGAACCGCCTCCACAAGTCCGCTGCCATGAAGAAGTCCGGGGACGAGGTCCTCAAGCCCCACAAGGTGCTCGGCACGGACTTCCTGGGCACCGTGCTCACCACCGACCCGAACGAGCCGGAGCACGTCTTCCCGAGAAGCCGGATCGTCCGGCTGACCTTCGCCTACGAGCCACCCGGCGGCGGACGCGCCGAGCAGTTGACGTTCCTGGACCTTGACGAGCGGGACAAGAAGGACCTGGTCGCGTACAAGCCCAATCTCGTCGCCTTGCGCAAGAGCGTGAACATCGCCCGCAGCAACCACCCTTGGGCGGACATGGGGCCGATGCTGAAGGCCCATCCGGGTCTCGCGCACATCACGGACCTGGACGCCAAGCAGGCGGCACTGGCCGCCCTCGAACGGAGGATGGAAGCCGAGATGCGGGCGGAGGCCGCCCGGCTGTACGCGCTGCGGCCGCGGCCCAAGGCGGTGCGGTGACCCGGGCCCGGGGGGCCACCCTGCCCCACGCGCCGGGCCCCTGCCCGATCGGGCATGCCCCCCTTCCCCCCGGGCGGAACGGCAGGTCATGACCCGCGCGCGCCCCGCGCGCCACGCTGGGGGCGGCCAATCATGTTGCAGGGGGAGGATCCGCGATGCCGTCGTACCTGTCGCCGGGCGTCTATGTGGAAGAGGTGGAGGCCGGGTCGCGCCCCATCGAGGGCGTGGGGACCGCGGTCGCCGCGTTCGTGGGGCTGGCGGTCGAGGGGCCGTTCAACACGCCCACGCTGGTGACGAACTGGAGCCAGTTCACCCAGACCTTCGGTGACTTCGTCGACGGCGCCTACCTCGCGCACGCGGTCTACGGCTACTTCCTGAACGGCGGCGGCACCTGCTACGTCGTCCGCGTGGGCGGCGAGCAGGCCGACGCCGGGGCGCCCGCGCCGGCCCGTGGCGCGGGCAAGCAGCGCGGGAAGGCGGCCGCCGTGGCGGCCGGACCGCGCGTCGCGCTCGACGGCTTCCAGGTCGCCGCGCTGGACGGGTCCGGGGACGGCCTGAGCGTGGAGGTGGCCGACGCGGAGGGCGAGGACGCGTTCGCCTTGGTCGTCAGGCGCGGTGACAGCACCGAGGAGACCTTCGACGTCTCCGCCAAGCGCAGCCAGCGCAACTACGTGGTCACCGTCGTCCGCGAGAAGTCCCGGCTGATCACCGTCGAGGAGGCCGCCGGGCAGACCGCGGCCCGCCCCGGCAACCAGACCGTGGCCGTGCCGCCCGCCGGCTCGGGACCCGCCGTGGTGCCCGCCGCCATCAGCCCGGAGAGTTACGTCGGCAACTCCGCGGACCGCACCGGCTTCGCCGGCCTGGAGGCCGTGGACGAGGTCACCATGCTCGCCGTCCCCGACCTGATGAGCGCCTTCGAGCAGGGCGCGCTGGACGCCGAGGGCGTCAAGGCCGTGCAGCTGGCGATGATCGCGCACTGCGAGCTCATGGGGAACCGGGTGGCCATCATCGACCCGCCTCCCGAGCTGAACGCCCAGCAGGTCAAGGACTGGCGGCAGACGGGCGCCGGGTACGACTCCAAGTACGCGGCGCTGTACTACCCGTGGATCAAGGTGGCCGACCCCGCGACCGGCCAGACGCGGTTCGTGCCCCCGAGCGGGGCGATGGCCGGGGTCTGGGCCCGCAGCGACGAGAGCCGCGGGGTGCACAAGGCGCCGGCCAACGAGGTGGTGCGCGGCGCGGTGGAGCTGGCGACCCAGCTGACCAAGGCGGAGAACGACCTGCTCAACCCGATCGGCGTCAACTGCATCCGGGCCTTCCCGGGCCGCGGTGTGCGGGTGTGGGGTGCCAGGACGCTGTCCTCCGACCCGTCGTGGCGCTACCTGAACGTGCGCCGGCTCTTCAACTACCTGGAGGAGTCGATCCTGATCGGCACCCAGTGGGTGGTCTTCGAGCCGAACGACGACGCCCTGTGGGCCCGGATCCGCCGTACGATCTCCGCCTTCCTGGTCAACGAGTGGCGCCGGGGCGCGCTGTTCGGCCTCACTCCCGACGAGGCGTTCTACGTGAAGTGCGACCGGGAGACCAACCCCGCCGAGGACATCGACGCCGGGCAGGTGGTCTGCGAGATCGGCATCGCGCCCGTCAAGCCGGCCGAGTTCGTGATCTTCCGGCTCTCCCAGTTCTCCGGCGGCACCAGCCTCGTCGACGAGTGACCGGCCGACCCCGCCACCGCTGACCCCGACTACCCCGGAAGGCAGGTAGCCCCCCATGGCACTTCCCGACCTCGACACCTCGGTGGGCCACTCCTTCGGCCTGGAGTTCGACGGCGTCGTCATCAAGCAGATCACCGAGGTGACCGGCCTGAAGATGGAACAGGACGTCATCGAGCTGAAGCAGAACACCGCCGACGGCAAATACATGATCAAGAAGCTGCCCGGCCGCCCCAAGGCCGGCGAGGTGACCCTCACCCGGGGCCTCACCTCCGACCAGAGCTTCGAGAAGTGGATCAAGGATTCGCGGTTCGGCAAGATGGGCTCGGTCCGCAAGGGCGGCGCGATCATCGTCTACGACTACGAGGGCACCGCCATCAAGCGGTACACCCTGGTCAACGCCTGGCCCAAGAGCCTGGAGATCGGCTCCCTGAAGGCCGGCGACACCAGCGTGCTGACCGAGAAGGTCGTCATCACCTACGAGTCCATGGATGTCGAGTGATGCACTGATGCGCCGTCAGATGACCGCCTCGGCCGTCGCCGAGGCAGAACAGAGCGCCGCGGGCCGCCCGGACGCGGACGGTGGCCCGTCCGCCGAGGCGGCCGGCCGGTCCGAGTCGCTGCGCACCGAGTTCCCCTTCGAGCTGCCGCGCGGATACGTCGACGGCTCCGGGCAGGTGCACCGCTCCGGCGTGATGCGGCTGTCCACGGCACGCGACGAACTCGTGCCGCTGCGCGACGACCGGGTGCGCGAGAACCCCGCCTACCTGTCCGTCGTCCTGCTCGGCCGGGTCGTGGTCAGGCTCGGCACCCTCACCGACGTGCACGCCGGGGTCATCGAGGACATGTTCGCCTCCGACCTGGCCTTCCTCCAGGACTTCTACCGCCGGATCAACGCCGAGGGCCACACCCGCGCCCAGGTCACCTGCCCGTCCTGCGCAGCGGCGTTCGCGGTCGACCTGGCGGGTGAGCGCCTGGGGGAATCGTGACGTACGCGACCGACGACCTGTACGACGAAGTCGCGTACATCGCCTACCACTTCCACTGGCCGCTGGACGCCATCCTCGACCTCGAACATCCCGAACGGCGCCGCTACCTGGACCGGATCGCCCGGTTCAACCAGCTCGCCGCCGCGGACCGGTGAGCCATGGGGATCCGGGGGATGTGGGGGAGACTGCTCGGACGGGAGGGCCCGGCCGCGGGAGGCCCAGGTACGGGCGACGCGGCGGCGGGTGAGCGGCAGCCCGCCCCGCCGCCCCGCGGCGAGTGGCGCGGGCTCGCCGTGCAGCGTTCGACGTTCGGGGTGCCCGCGCTGGTGAGCGCGCCCGACGCGTTCAAGGCGGGCCTCTCGACCTGGCAGAACCCGTCCTTCTCGGCGGGAACGCTGGGCCACTTCGTGAGCGAGGCGGCCCCCGGCGGCGTGGTGCACGGGGTGGCCGAGCCGGCCGCCCCGGTGCAGCGGACGACGACGGACCTGCCGGTCCGCCAGGCCGTGCGCGTGGGGCCGGCCGCGGAAGCGCCGGCGCAGGTGCAGCGCCAGGTCCGGCCGGAGGCGCCCGCGGGCCGCTTCACGGTGGCCCGGGCGGTCGAACTGCCGGTCCGCACACTGCCCGCGGAGCGCGCCGGATCCGATGTGCCCTCTGCGCACGTGCCGGAGGAGACCGTGCCGGACCCGGTTCCGGTGCCGGAACCGGCGGCAGTGGAGCGGCCGTTGGTGGGAGAGCGGGCGCCGCTGATGGAACCGGCGCCCGAGGCGGTGTCCGCGCCGGAGCCTCCGCAGGTGCCCGCACCGCCCGTACCCGACCGGGCGCCGGCGCCGTCCGTGCAGCGGGCGCGCCCGCTGGGACTCGGCGCGCCGCTGTCTTCGGTGCCCCTGGCGCCGCCCGTCCAGCGTCTCGCCGCACCGGACCCGGGAGTTCCGGTGCCCGGCTCCCGCCCGAAGCTGGGTCGTATCGGCGAACCGCTCACTCAGGTGCCCGCTCCTCCCGAACGGACACCCGCGCCCGAGGCAGCTCCGCTCGCGCCCCTGCTGGGGGAATCGGGGCCACTGGTGCAGCGTCAGGAGGTCGACACCCCTGCGCCGCAGCGGATGTCGCCCGCTGGGGCGCCGGTCCAGGCCGCCGCGGGTGGGTCGCCGGCGATGCAGCGGGTACCTGCGGCAACTGGGGTGCCCCAGGCTGTCGTTGGTGCCGCGGCGCCCGCACGCGTGTCCGCGCCGGTCGTTGTCATGGACGTACCGCCGGTGCGAATCCAGCGTCTCGCGGGGCCTGAGGGCGCCCTTGAGACGTCCCAACCGGGACCGGTCGCCCAGCTGTTGGGCGATCGCGGCCTGGAGCTCAGGTCCGTCCCCACCCCGAGTGAACCCGCCCCCGTCGCCGACGCGCCGGCCGCGCTTCGCGTCGTCCCCCTCGTCTGGTCGCGCCCCGAGGGGACTGTCGCCTCGGGCACGGCGGACGGGCGCGCGACGCAGCCGGTCCAGCGGCACGCGGGGGACCCACCGGGGCCGCAAGCGCCGCGCGGCGGAACTCCGCCCACCGCGCCACAGGTTGCCGCAACGCCACCGCGAGCCGAGCGGGCATCCGTCCAGCGCTCCGCGGCTCCGCTCGCGGGTCCGGTTTCCACGACCCCGGTCGCCGAACCGTTCCGGACCGAACGTGCGGCGGCTCCGTCCGTTCCCGTCGGCCCGGTCCCGGTTCCGGCCGCTGTCCAGCGGTACATGGAGCCGTCGGCCGGGCTGCCCGTCGTGGTCCCGGAGCCGGTTCCCGCGACCGAACGCGTGCCGGTGCCGCTCGGGCGTCCCTCCGTTCCCGTCGGCCCGCCTCCGGCTTCTGTCCAGCGGTACGCCGAGCCGTCGGCCGGGCTGCCCGTCGTGGTTCCGGGGCCGGTCTCCGCGAACCCGGTCGCCGAGCGGTTCCGGACCGAACGCGTGGCGGCTCCGTCCCTTCCCGTCGGCCCGGTCCCGGCTCTGCCCGCTGTCCAGCGTCATGCGGAACCGTCGGCCGGCCTGGCCGACGTCCCGGTGGCGCAGCGGTACGCCGGGCAGCCGACGGCCGCCACCGGGAGCCCGTTCGCCGTGCAGAGGCTGAGCGCGCCCCCGCCGCCGCCCCGGTCTTCGGTGACCCCCCTTCAGCGCTCCGCCCCCGGGACGGCGCCGGGCGACCCGGGGTCCGTGGCGGTCGCGGCGGGGATCGCACAGCGGGCGGCGGACGGATCGGTGGTCTTCGCGCCGCCCGCACCCGTCCCTGCCGTGGCGCAGCGTGAGACGGATGCCCCACAGCCGGAGCCCGCGCCCGTACCCACCCCGCCCCCCGCACCCGCACCCGCCGCCGCTCCCTCCCCGGAGCCGCCAAAGGCCGAGAGCACCGACGAACTCGTGCACCGCCTGCTCGCCCCCCTCAGCCGACTGCTCAGGGCCGAGTTGCGGCTCGACCGCGAACGCGCGGGCCTGCGCCTGGACTCCCGCCACTGAGTACGCCGTACACCCGTAAGAGAGAGGAACGCAGCCCATGACCGCGGCCGCAGCCGACGAGGATCCCGCCGTGAGCGTCTGCTTCATCGTCGAGATCGACGACTTCAGTCTCGGCTCCTTCAACAGCTGCGAGGGCCTGGCCTGCGAAGTGGTCATGGAGCAGCGCGAGGAGGGCGGGAACAACGGATACGTGTGGCAGCTGCCGTCGCGTATCAAGTTCTCGAACATCAAGCTCAGCCGCCCCGTCACCAAGGACACCGAGAAGGTCACCCAGTGGATCGCCGGCATGGTGTCCGGGGTGACGCGCAAGACGGGGCACATCAGCGCGATGACGATGGACGGGACCGTGGTGGCCCGCTGGAGCCTGCTGGACGTGGTGCCGGTGCGCTGGCAGGGGCCGTCGCTGAGCCCGGAGACGCCCAAGGTGGCGACCGAGACCCTGGAGATCGCCCACCACGGGTTCCTCTCCGCCGGTTGATCCCGCCCGACACCCCGCCCGACGTCCCGGAGAAGGAGAACCGCCGATGCCGTCCTCACCCGTCGCGTTCACCGCCGCCTCGCCGGGCGGGACCAAGGGGTCCGCCGCCGGTGCCGGGTCGCGGCCCAAGCTCGAGCGCGCCTATCTGGAGCTGCGGCACCCGCCCGCGGACGGGGGCACGGGCACGCCGGGGCCGCCCCTGGACACGATCGAGTTCCAGTTCAACCCGAAGGAGCTGACCCTCGCCAAGTCGGCGAAGTGGGAGCGCAAGACCGCGCGCGGCGCCAAGACCGCGGGCCCCGCGGAGTTCACGGGACCGGAGCCGTCGAAGCTGACGCTGGAGATGTTCTTCGACGCCACCGGGGCGCAGGACAGCAAGGTGGTCACCGCCGTCGAGCAGCTCTTCTCGTGCTGTGTGCCGACCGACCGGACGCACGACAAGAAGGCCGGCACGCCGCCGTTCGTCATCTTCCACTGGGGCGGGCTGACCGGCTTCGTCGGGTACATCAGCCAGGTCCAGGCGAAGTACACGCTGTTCACGGCAGGCGGTCTGCCGATCCGGGCGGTGTGCCAGGTCACGCTGGAGGAGCTGTCCGCCCAACTGCCGGGCCAGAACCCCACGTCCGGGGCGCTGGCCGCCCGGCGGGTGCACCACGTGGTGACGGGGGACACGCTGCCGCTGCTGGCCTTCCGGGAGTACGGCGACCCGGCCGCCTGGCGGGACATCGCGGAGGCGAACGGTATCGACGACCCCATGCGGCTGCGCCCCGGGAGCACCCTCCTGCTTCCGGCGGCGGAGGAACTCGGCACCTGACGCACGCCCAAAGGATCGGCACAGCACCAGCACAGCACCAGGAGAGGACGGACGACCCACGATGGCCGGAGAGACCTTCGCCAACACCCTCGCCGTGGAGGCCGGCGGCGCGCCGCTGCCGCCCGACACGGCCGAACTGCTGGTCTCCGCCTACGTGGACGGCAGCGTCCGGCTTCCCGACCTGTTCGTGCTCCGTTTCCGCGACCCCCAGCACATGGTTCTGCGGAAGACGGGCATCACCATCGGCACCCCGGTGAAGGTGTTCGCCCGCGCCGGCGACGACCCGGAGCGGCAGTTGCTGGTCTCCGGCGAGGTGACCGCCGTCGAGGTCGACCTGGACAGCACCGGGACCTTCACCGTCGTCCGCGGCCTCGACCACGCCCACCGCTTCTTCCGCGGCCGGCATGTGGCCGGGTACCGGCAGATGACGGCCTCGGACGTGGCCGTGCAGGTCGCCCGCCGCGCCGGACTGCCGGTGGGCACGGTCGACACGACGACGACGGTGTACGAGCACCTGGCGCAGCCCGGTGTCACCGACTGGGAGTTCCTGCACCGGCTGGCGGATCTCGCGGGGGCCGAAGTGTCCGTGAGCGACGGCAAGTTCTGCTTCCGGGTGCCCTCGCGGGCCGCGTCCGCGCCCGATCCCGCCACCCGGCCGGAGGCCAGTCCGTACGTCCTGGAGTTCGGGCGGAACCTGCTGCGCTGCCATGCCGCCGTGACCGCCGCCGACCAGGTGCAGCGGGTGGAGGTGCGCGGCTGGGACGTGCAGGCCAAGGCCGCCGTGGTCGGGCAGGCCCCCGCCGACCGGGGGGACCGGCTGTCGCTGGGGCTCACGCCCGGGCAGGCCGCGGCGCCGTTCGGCCAGGCGGTGTTCCTGGCCACGGACACCCCGTACGGCACCCAGTCCGCCGCCGACCAGGCGGCCCGGGCGCTGGCCGCCGACCTCGCCGCCTCGCTCGCCGAGGTGGACGCGGTGGCCATGGGCATCCCGCGGCTGCGCGCGGGGACGGCGGTGACCCTGGCGAACGTCGGGCCGCCGTTCGAGGGCAAGTACACGATCACCGCCAGCCGGCATGTCTTCGACCCCGACACCGGCTACCAGACGTGGCTCACCGTCGGCGGCCGCTCCGACCGTTCGCTGTACGGGCTCGCCTCCGGCGGAGGCGCGGGGTACGGCGCGGCGGCGGGCCGGATCGGCGGCCTCGTCAACGCGACCGTCACCGACACCCGCGACCCCGAGGCCCTCGGCCGGGTCCGGCTGGCCTTCCCCTGGCTGTCCGACGACTACGTCAGCGACTGGGCCCGCACGGCGGGCCTCGGCGGGAAGGGCGGCGGCGGGGTGTTCGGCCCCGAGGTCGGGGACGAGGTGCTGGTCGGCTTCGAGCAGGGCATGGTCGACCGCCCGTACGTCCTCGGCAGCCTCTACAACGGCCAGGACAAGCCGTCCGCCCATGACGCGCCGCTCGTGGACTCCACCTCGGGCGCGGTCAACCGCCGCTCGCTGGTGACCCGTTCGGGCAACCGGGTGGAGCTGCTCGACGTGTCGGGCGGCCCGCAGGGTGTACGGATGTCCACCGGCGACGGCAAGCTCACCCTCCATCTCGACCAGCAGGCCACCAAGGTCGTCGTGCGCAGCGACGGCAGTGTCGAGGTGGTGGCCCGGCAGAAGGTGATCGTCAAGGCCGAGCAGGGCGTCAGCGTGGACGCGGGCACCGGCAGCCTGGAGCTGTCGGGGCAGTCGGTGAAGGTCACCGCCCGCAGCGGTGTGGCACTCGACGGCGGATCGGGTGCGCTCAGCCTGCAGACCCAGGGCCAGGTGGACGTCAAGGGCACCACCGTGGGCGTCAACGGCACCGCGAGCACCGAGATCAAGGGCGGCGCGACCTGTTCCATCAGCGCCGCACTGGTCAAGATCAACTAAGAGGAGCGCCAGGAATGCCCCCAGCAGCCAGAGTCGCCGACCCCACCGGGCACCCCGGTGTCATCGGGCCGCCCGGAGTGCCCACCGTGCTGATCGCCGGCATGCCCGCGGCCGTGGTCGGCACCCCCCACATCTGCTCGTTCCCGCCGCCCGCCGTGCACCCGCCGTCCGCGATCGCACCGCCCGGCTGCCCGACCGTCCTCATCGGCGGCATGCCCGCCGCCCGGGTCGGCGACCTCGCGGTCTGCGGGGCGCCGGTCGTGATGGGCGCCCCGACCGTACTGATCGGCGGGTGACCGGGCCGTGGGAGAGCAGTTCATCGGCGCCGGCTGGGCCTTCCCCGCGCGCACCGACGCCACCGGCTCGGTGGCCCTGGTCGTCAGGGAACGGGAGATCGAGGAGAGCATCCGGCTGATCCTGGCCACCGCGCCCGGCGAACGCCCCATGCGTCCGCTGTTCGGCTGCGGCATCCACGACTACGTGTTCGCGCCCGCGGACGCCGCCACCGCGGGCCGGATCGCCTACGAGGTGCGGGTCGCGCTGGAACGGTGGGAGCTGCGGGTCGATCTCGTGGACGTCACCGTCACCTTCGACGGGGTCGACTCCGGCACGCTCTACATCGACCTCAGATACGCGCTGCGCGGCACCAACGACCCGCGCAACCTGGTCTTCCCGTTCTATGTGATCCCCTCGCACGACGGCGGGGCGGGCGCGGACGCGCCCGCCGGCCCGCACGGTTCCGCCGACGGAGGTGGCCGCTGATGTCCCTGCCCCGCCCCCATCTGGACGACCGCAGGTTCCAGGACCTGGTGGACGAGGCCAAGCGGATGGTGCAGCAGCGCTGCCCCGAGTGGACCGACCACAATGTCTCCGACCCCGGCGTCACCCTCATCGAGGCCTTCGCGCACATGGTCGACCAGCTGATCTACCGGCTCAACCGGGTGCCCGACAAGCACCACGTGGCGCTGCTCGACCTGATCGGACTGCGGCTCTTCCCGCCGGCCGCGGCCCGTACCGACGTCACCTTCTGGCTCTCCGCCCCGCAGCCGGGCCCGGTGGCGGTCCGGGAGGGCACCGAGGTCGCCACCGTCCGCAGCGAGACCGAACAGGCCGTCGTCTTCAGCACCCTGCGCGACCTGACCGTCGTGCCCTGCGAACTGGCGGTCCTCGCGGTGCGGCCCGCGGACCCGCGCGGACAGGGCGCCGCACCGGCCGCGGCGGACCGGACCGCCGAACTCGCGGGCGGCCGGGGCGTGGCCTGTTTCGGCGAGGTCCCGCAGCCGGGCGACACCGTGCTGTTCGGGCTGTCCACGGCCGTCCCGTCCTGCGTCGTCGCGCTGCGGCTGGCGTTCCCCGTCGCGGGCCACGGGATCGACCCGGACGACCCGCCGCTGGTGTGGGAGGCACGGACCGCGGAAGGCTGGACTCCGTGCGAGGTCGAGCGTGACGGCAGCGGGGGCTTCAACCGGCCCGGCGACGTGCTCGTCCACGTGCCCGAGGGCCATGTGGCCGTCGCCGAGGCCGGGCGCCGGGCCGGCTGGCTGCGCGCCCGCGTGCTGCCGCCGGACGGGGTCCGCCGCCCCTACTCGGCGAGCCCGCGGCTGCTGTCCGCCACCGCGTTCACCATCGGCGGCACCGCGCCCGCCGCGCACGCCGAACGCGCCGCAGGCGAGGTGCTGGGCCTGTCCGAGGGCGTGCCGGGGCAGGTCTTCGCCGTGGCCCGGCCGCCCGTCGTCGCCGGCCGCGAGCCCTTCACCGTCGAGACCCTCACCGCAGAGGGCACGCAGGAGTGGGCGGAGGTCGGGCACTTCGGCGACTCGGGACCCGGCGACCACCATGTGCGGCTCGACCGCAGCAGCGGGGAGATCGCCTTCGGTCCCGCGGTGCGGGAGCCCGACGGCTCCCTGAAGCAGTACGGCGCGGTCCCGCCGCAGGGCGTGCCGATCCGCGTCCGCCCCTACCTGACCGGCGGCGGCCGGCGCGGCAACGTCGCACGCGGCGCGCTGTCCGTGCTGCGCAGCTCGATCCCGTACATCGCCCGCGTCGGGAACCGAACCGCCGCCAAGGGCGGGGTCGACGGCGAGGACGTCGAGAACGCGAAGCTGCGCGGCGCGCTCTCGCTGCGCTCCCGTGAACGGGCCGTCACCGCCGAGGACTACGAGTACCTCGCCCGCCAGGCCGCGCCCGAGATCGCCCGGGTGCGGTGCGTGGCCGCGGAGAGCGGGACCGACGCGGGCGGCGTGCGCGTGCTGCTCGTGCCCTGGGCGGAGGCCGACACCTCGGGCCGCCTCGCCTTCGAAGGGCTCGCCTGCCCGGAGGAGCTGGTGGCGCGAGTGGTCTCCCGCCTCGACGCGCAGCGCGCGCTGGGCACCCGGCTGGTCGTCGAACCCCCCTTCTACCAGGGCGTCACCGTCGTCACCACCCTCCGCGCGACCCCGTCCGCGTCGCCCGCACGCGTCCAGCAGGACGCGCTGACCGCCCTCTACCGCCACCTCAACCCCCTGACCGGCGGCGCCGACGGGGCCGGCTGGCCCTTCGGCCGGTCCGTGCAGTCCGGCGAGGTCTTCGCGGTGCTCCAGCAGGTGCCGGGCGTCGAACTCGTCGAGGGCGTCCGGCTCTTCCCCGCGGACCCCGGCAGCCATCGCCGCGGCGAGCCCACCGACCGGGTCGACCTGGCGGCGGGCGCGCTGGTCTTCTCCTACGACCACCAGGTGCGGGTGACGGGCGCATGAGCGGTGGTGTGCCGCCGGCGGGCGGCGAGGGGATCAACTACCGAAAGGCAGGGCGCGAGCCAGCCGAGCCTGCGCCCGCACCCGCACCCGGGGACGGTGGAGGCGGACGTGCGCTCGTGCCCGGGCTGATCTCACGGTACCCACTGGGGCTCCAACTGCCCGGCGTGTACGCCGACGACGACTTCGTCCAGCGCTTCACCGCGGGGCTGGACGAGGTACTGGCCCCGGTCCCCGGCACCTTGGACAACCTGGCCGCCTATCTCGACCCCGCTCTCGCCCCGGCCGACTTCACCGCGCTGCTGGCGGCATGGGTCGGGGCGCGGCCCGCGGACGGGCCGGTGGGCGGCGCGCGCCGCTCCGAGATCTCGGGCGCCGTACGGACCCACGCCGCGCGGGGCACGCGGGCGGGCCTCGCAGAGGAGATCCGCCTCGCCTTCGGTGTCGAGGCCGAGATCGAGGAGAGCGGCGGCGCGACCGGATCCGTCACACCGGGGACCCCGCTGCCGGGCTCGCCCGAACCCCGGCTGTCCGTACGCGTGCGCGTCCCCGATCCCGACACGTTCGACACCCGCGCCCTGACCGCTCTCGTCGCGCGCAGCCGGCCGGCCCATCTCCCGTTCACCGTCGAGGTCGTTGCCGGCTGCCGTCCCGCCCGAAAGGGCACGCGGGCGGTCCTCCCGGCTGCCCCGGAGCGGCTACCGGGGGACACCGCCGGTGGTGACCATGGACTCGGGCGGAGCACGTGAGCGCCACGACAGGGGGAGAGCGGAAAGTGATCGAGTGCACGCAGTGCGGCAAGCGGTGCGAGCCGGGCGAGCAGTTCTGCGGATCGTGCGGGGCGTTCCTGGAGTGGACGGAGCCGGCCGCCGCCACGAGCCCGCGCCCGGCCGCCGCCGTGCCGGAGCAGCCCGCCCCGCGGACGAGCGTGCGCGCGGAATCGCCCGCCGAGGCGCCCCCCGTGCCGCCGCGCCCGGAGACAGCACCCATGCAAGCCGCGCCTGCCGCGGCGAGCCCCGCCGCGGCACCCGTGCAACCGCGCGCCGGGGAGCCCGTTGCGGCGCGCCCCCGCCCCACCGCGGTGTCCGCCCCGGACGAACCGCCGCCCGCGCCGGGTGACCTGATCTGCGGTCAGTGCGGTGCGGGCAACGTGCCCACCCGGCGGTTCTGCCGTCGCTGCGGTACCTCTCTGGCCGACGCCCCGGCCGCGCCGCAGGCGTCGTGGTGGCGCAGGCTGTTCACCCGCCGTCCGCGCACCGCCCCGGCAGCGGGCGACCGGCCGGGGCCGGGATTCTCGGGGCGGGTGCGCCGGCCGCGGTTCCTGGTCCCCGTCCTGGTGCTCGCCGTGCTCTGCGCCGCCGTTTTCGCCCTGCGGCCCCAACTGCGCCAGGCGACCGAAGCGGTGAAGGACCGGCTGGCCACCCCCCAGCAGGTGCACGCCGTGGGCGTCAGCGCGTCGAGCGCGTCCCGCGGGCACGCCGCCTCGCTGGCGGTGGACGGCACGACCGACCGCTACTGGGCACCGGACCGCGAGGGCGACGGCAAGGGGCAGTACCTGGAGGCGCGGTTCGACGAGCCGTTCCGGCTGCTCGACGTGATCGTCTACCCGGGCATCTCCACCAACGCCCAGCAGTTCCTCACCCAGGGCCGCCCGCAGACCCTGCTCGCCACGGTCACCGACGCGCACGGCACGGTCACCCGGCACACGGTGAACCTCGCCGACAGCGCGGGCGAGCAGAAGTTCCACTTCGCGGTGAGCGACGTCGTCCGCGTCCGGCTCACGATCGAGAGCGCCTACGGCGCCGGTAGCGGACACCGGGTCGCCGTGGGCGAGGTGGAGTTCTTCAAACGCGGCTGACGTCGAGCCCCGGGTGCGCGCGCGGCCACGCCGCGCGGCACCGTCCGGGATTCGCACGAGTGCCGGGTGTGCCGCGGCGACCGCGGTCTGCGGGCGGCGCCCGTCAGCTCGGCGTCGCGGAGTTCTTCAAGCGGGGTTGGCGTCGAGCCCCGGGTGTTTGCGGGGCCGGGCGGCCGGTATCCCGGCGAGGCCGCGTCGCGTGGCGGCGTCCGGTTCCGGTCCGGTGCCGGGTGGGTGGACGCCGAGTTCTTCCAGGATTCGTGCGTGCCGCAATGGGGCTTGGTGGGCCGCGACCGGGTCGCCGGCCCGCCGGTGGGCGAGCACCAGTCGGCGCCGGGCCGCGTTATGGAAGGGGTCGACGGACAGTGCGTGGTGTGCCGGGGCGACCGCGGTCTGCGGGCCTTCGGCCGGGTTCGGTTTCGGCGGGCGTCGGGGCGGCGGGCATCAGCTGTGTGACGTCGAGCGCCGGGTGTCCGCGGGGCCGGGCGGCCGGCAGCCCGCCGTGTGGCGTCGTCCGGTTCCGGCGCGGGCCGGACGGGCGGACGCCGAGTTCTTCCGGGATCCGTGCGTGCCGCAATGGGGCCGGGTGCGCCGGGGCGATCGCGGTTTGCGGGCGGCGCCCGTCAGCTCGGCGTCGCGGAGTTCTTCAAGCGGGGCTGACGTCGAGTCTCGGGTGTTCGCGGGGCCGGGCGGCCGGCAGCCCGCCGAGGCCGCGCCGCGTGGCGGCGTCCGGCTCTGCCCCGGTGCCGGGTGGGCGGACGCCGAGTTCCTCCAGGATCCGTGCGTGCCGCAGCTGGGCCTGGTGGGCCGCGACCGGGTCGCCGGCCCGCCGGTGGGCGAGCACCAGCAGGCGCCAGGCCGCGTCCTGGAAGGGGTCGACGGACAGTGCGTGGTGTGCCGCGGCGACCGCGGTCTGCGGGCGGTCGCGGCCGAGTTCGACCTCGGCGAGCGTCAGGGCGGCGCGCACCAGTTGGGCGCGGTGGTACTCCCGCAGCGGCACCACCCACTCCGCCGGGCCGTCCTCGGGCAGGAGTTCACCGGTGTAGAGGTGGAGCGCCAGGCCGAGCGACTCCGCGGCCTGGTCCACCGATCCGTGCGACAGCAGGCGCAGCCCGCTCGTCACGGCGGCCTCGAACCGCTGCACGTCGCAGCTCCCGCCCGGTTGCGGCGACAGCATGTACGCCTCGCCGGACCGTAAGAGGATGCGGCTCGCCCCGCGGTCGACGCCCGGTTCCAGGAAGGTGCGCAGCGCGGAGACCGCGACCTGGAGCCCGCGGCCCGCGTTCCGTTCCGGGGTCTCCGGCCACAAGGCGGCCATCAGCCGTTCGCGGTGCACCGGTTGCCCCGCGTGCACGGCCAGCAGCCGGGCGAGCGCCCGGACCCGGGGCCGGGTGGTCCGCCAGTCCAGCACCCGGTCCCCGAGCGTCGCCTCGAAGCGGCCGAAGCAGCGCAGCGTCAGCGGGCCGGGGCTGTCCTGGGCGGCCGGGCGGGCGGAAGGAGGAGGAGCGGGCCGGGCGGCCCGCGCGGCGGGAGCCGCTGAGGCGCGGAGCCGCAGGTGCTCACGGAGCAGCGGAACGCAGTCGTACCTGCCCTCGGTACGGCGTGAGACCAGCCCGTACCCGTCCTCCAGTTCGTCCAGGACACCGGAGCCGTCGTCGGTGAGCCACGGTCCCCGCGGGGTCCGGCAGATCTCGGCGAACGCCTCGGCGAGCCGGCCGGGCAACACCCCCAGCACCTCGCGGTCGAGGTAGCCGCGGACCGCGGCCGAAGCGAGTACGGTGGCGGCCCGGTCGGCGTCCCGGCGCGGCACCTGGAGGCACAGCCGGAGCGCGACCGGCCAGCCCCGCGTCAGCCGGCTCAGCGTCTCGTACTCCGGCGCGGTCACCGGTCCGCCGCCCGGCGGGCCCGCCGTCGCCAGCGCCTGCCGGAACTCGGCATCGTCATAGGCGAGTTGGTCCGCGGTGACGACGACGGTCCCGGAGAGTTCGTGCCGGGCCAGATTGATCGAGGGCCGTCTTCGCCCGGCGAGCACGATCCGCAGGTTCGGCGGCGCCAGCAGCGCCAGTTCCTCCAGGGCGTCCTCCACCGGCGTTCCGTGCACGAGGTGGACGTCGTCGACGAGCATCAGCACCGGCCCGGCGCGCCGCTCGACGGCCGTGAGCACCGACTCGACCGTGGCGGGCGCCGGGGGTTCCGCGGTGGAGTGCCCGCCGTCGGGGCCGGCTTCCAGCAGCTTCCGCATCAGGCTGTCCAGCAGGGGGGCCGCCTCACGCGTGTCCCGGTACGGCCGCCAGCTGATCACCTTGCCCCTCGCGGCGAAGGAGTCGGCGTAGTGGGCCAGCACGATGGACTTGCCGTACCCCGCGGGCGCGACGACGAGCGCGAGGGGTGAGGCTCGGTGTCCGGAGAGCAGGTCCACGACGCGGGGCCGGAGAGGACCGGACCCGGTGGGCGGCATCGTAGGGGGCTGCGCCACGACGAAGGGCTCCTTCCCGTGACCGGGCGGGGACCGAGGTGGATTCCTGACTGCCTGGAGGGTGCCGGGCAGACCCGCTGGCGGCGGGCGGAGGAGGGATCACCCATCACTCTAGGCAGCCGTGGTGTCACCCGCTAGGGAGCGGTGGGCTCCGCCACGGAGTTGAGACGCCTCCGGGTACATGGGTACGGATTCGTAACGGCTCTGGATCATGACCCCTGCCGCGGCGGGCCGGGCACAGCACGGACGCCGGTGCCGCGGGGCGCGTGCGCGCCCCGCGGCACCGGCGTCCGGTGGTCCGTTCCGGGTCAGGTGTTCCAGACCTGGAACTCCGAGAGCTGACCCGCGGGCCAGCCGTCGTTGGCGGTGACCGTCACCCGGACCCAGCGCTGGGTGGTGGCGGGGAAGGTGATGGTGACGGTGTTGTTCGCGCCCGGGGTGAAGCTGTAGGACGCGGACGGCTTCAGCGTGCTGAACGCCGAGCCGTCGGTGCTGCCGGTGAGCGACAGCGTCTCGTTGCGGGCACCCCAGCCGGCCGGCAGCTGGAGGACGACCTTGCTCACGCTCTGGGCGGAGCCGAGGTCGACCTGTGCCCATTGCGGGAAGGCGTTGTTGGCGCTCTCCCAGTAGCTGGCCTGGTTGCCGTCCGTCAGGTTCGAGGACGGGTAGACGTCGGTGTGGCTGGACTCGGTGGTCGGCCGGCCGGCCGCCAGGTTGGTCGCCACCGTGCCGCTGCCGGTGCCGGACAGCGCGACCGTGACCGGGTTGTTGGCGGCGTTGCCGTTGATCGTCAGGGTGCCGGTGCGGGTGCCGGACGCGGTCGGGGTGAATGTCACCGCGACCGTGCAGCCGGCCCCCGCCGCGAGGGACGTGCCGCAGGTGTTGCTCTGCGCGAAGTCGCCGGAGGCGGTGACAGAGGAGATCGTCGCGGCGGCCGTACCGGTGTTGGTCACCGTCACGTTCCGTGCGGCGCTGGTCGTGCCGGGTGCCTGCGTGCCGAAGGTGAGCGAGGACGGGCTGACCGACAAGGTCGCCTGCGGGTTGCCGCTGCCGCCGCTCGGGAAGACCTGGAGGTCGGACAACTGGGCCGCGTTCCAGCCGGTGTTGGCGGTGATGTTGATCCGCACGTAGCGGGCCGTCGCGGCCGGGAAGGTGACGGTCACCGTGTTGTTGTTGGCGTTCGGGTCGAAGGTCAGCGGGGCGGACGCGGCCAGCGTGTCGAAGCTGCTGCCGTTGGTGGAGCCCTGCACGGACAGGGTCTCGGTACGGGTGGCCCAGGCGGTGGACGGCGGGAGCCTCAGCACGGCCTTGCCGACGCTGTAGTTCTGGCCGAGGTCGACCTGCACCCATTGCGGGAAGGCGCCGCCCGCGCTCTCCCAGTACGTGGCGGCGTCGGTGTCGGTGACATTGCCCGCGGCGAACGTGCCGTTGGCGGAACTCGCCGACGCGGGACGCCCGGCCGCGATGTTCGTGCCGCTGTCGATGCCGGTGCCGCCGAGCGCGACCTTCGTCGGGCTGTTGTTGGCGTTGCTGGTCAGCGTCAGTGTGCCGCTGCGGGCGCCGCCCGCGGTCGGCTTGAAGGCCACGGTGACCACGCAGGACGAACCGACCGGCAGGGAGCCGCAGTTGTCGGTCTCGCTGAAGTCGCCGGTCGCCGCGACGGCCGAGACGGTGGCCGCGCTCGTGCCGGAGTTGGTGACGGTCACCGTCTGCGCGGCGGCCGTCGAGCCGACGACCGTACCGGCGAAGGTGAGAGCGGCCGGGTTGGTGTTCAGCACCGGGCCGGGCGCGGTGCCCGTACCGGTCAGCGAGACGGTGCTGGTGTTGCCGCCCGCGGTGAGGGCCAGGGTGCCGGTGCGCTCCCCGGTCGCGGTCGGCCGGAAGGTGACGCTGACGGTGCAGGAGCCGTTCGCCGGTACCGATGTGCCGCAGGTGCTGGTCTGCGCGAAGTCGCCCGAGGCGGCCAGCGCGGTCACGGCGGCTGCGGTGCCGGTCGGGTTGGACACCGTCACGGTCTGTGCGGCGCTGGTCGAACCGGTCGCCACCGAACCGAAGTTGAGCGCTCCGGGGGAGGCGGTGACTCCCGTGGGCGGGTAGGGCGGGAACACCGGGGCGGGGAAGCCGCCGCAGAAGGGCGTCCCGGAGATGCCGGAGTTGCCGCCGCCGTCGGTGACGGCGAAGTTGGAGCCCTCGCAGCTGTAGACGGGCGACGACGCGCCGACGCCGGTCGCCGTGACATTGGTGAACGTGGCCGCGCCGCCGGTCTGCTCCTGGAGCGCGAAGGTGCCGGTGCCGGCGATCGTCACATTGCTGAGGTGGACGCCGCTGACCGTGCCCTCGACCCACTGCACGGCCTCGTAGGGGCTCTGCTGGATGAGCGCGTTGGTCACGTTGATCGGGCCCGTGATCGCGCCCTGGCTGCCGTCGAACCACAGCGCGCCGACGCCGAACTGCCAGTTCGGGTCGAGGCTGCCGTCCCGGATCATGGTGTTGCCGGTGATGGTGGTGGTGCCGACCGGCGTGGAGGTGAAGCGCTGCCCGACGTGGATGCCGCCGCCCTGCGCCAGGCCGGCATCCACCACCAGGTTGCCGCTCACCGTGTTGTCGTGCCCGCCGTAGATGGCGATGCCGTTGGCCAGGATCGGCATCTGCACGGTGTTGTTGGAGAAGGTGTCGTTGACGTCGGCGCCGAGAGCGGCGTCCGCCCAGGTGGCCAGTCCGTCGTCACCGGTGTTGCGGATGTCGCTGTTGGTGACGGTCGAATTGGTCACGCCGCCGTGGAAGTTGACACCGTCGGCGGTGGTGTCGCGGATCCGCAGCCCGCTGAACGTCAGCTTGTCCATCGGGCCGTCCATCCAGGCGCCGACCTTCATGTGGTCGATCCAGATGTTCGACGCCGAGGAGTTGCTCATCGCGCCGCCGATGCCGTTGACCTGGTCGCAGTCGTTGCGGGTGCCGACCTGGCCGAAGATCGCGAAGTTGGAGAGGTGGACGCCGCTGCTGACGCCGCGGTTGCCGCCGACCCCGCAGCTGTCGGGCTCGCCGAGGCCGTAGAAGCCGGGCGCCGCACCGGTCACCGTCGAGTACCACATGCCCGCGCCGGCCACGGTGACGTTGTTGACCGTGATGTGGCCGGGGATCTTGAACGTGCCCGGCGGTATCCACACCGTGCCGCCGGAGCCGGCCGCGCTGATCGCCGCGTTGAAGGCCGCCGTGGCGTCGCTGCCACCGGTCGGGTCGGCGCCCTTGGACGTGACCGACACCGAGCCGGACGGCTGCGACAGCGCCGCGCCGACCTGCTCGAAGTCGGCGAAGTCGATGGTGGTCGTCGTGCCGCCGGAGCCCACCTGGAGGGTGAACGTGGTGCCCGCCGGATACGTCTGCGGCAGCAGCCGGTGGACCTCGTCGTAGAAGTGGTGCCGGTTGCTGCCGGGGGTGTTGGTGAACGGGTAGCTGCCGTAGTACCAGCTGTAGGCGTTGGTGAGGGTGAAGTCGGGTTGTGCGGCGCCGTTGATGGCGAAGGACAGCGGGGCGGTGTAGGCCGAGCCCCCGGAGCTGTCCGGGATGCTGTAGCGGAAGTCGATCGAGTTGGTCGCCACGGGGGTGGTGAAGGTGACGAACTTGCCGCTGCCCTGGAGGGTCACCGCCTTGCGGTAGGACGCCTCGTCAGCGAGCTCGCCGTACGTCCAACTCGGCCCGATCACGGTGCCGTTGGTGGCGGAGTTCTCTGCCTGCACCTCCACGTAGGGCAGGTTCGCGCCGCTGCCGCCGGTGGCGGCCGCGGCGAAGGCCGGGGCGGCGCCCAGCGCGATCGTGCCGCCGGTGGTGAGCAGGGCCGTGCCGGCCGCGACGGCGACGGCTCGTCTCAGGGACGGCCGTCTCCGGCCTCGGAGGATGGGGGGTATACGCAACATCACATGCTCCTTTCGGCGCAGAATGTCTGTTCTGCGCCAGGGGGGTGGAGCGCCAACGCAAGGGGCACCGTAATGTCGCGGATACACCCGCGCAATATCCCGGCGCATCCTCGTGAGAAAGTAACTTTTTTGCGCAAGATTCTGCGTTCATTGGCGTGAGGAAGAAGCCGGTGGCAAGGGGTCCATGCCGTGCGAACTGCTGACGATTCGTCATATCCCGTGCCGCTCACCAGGTCGCGGGCCCGGTCGGCAGCGGTCTCTTCGTCTGTTCAAGAAGGCGTAATATCCGGGTATGGCATTGCGCAACGCGGTACTGGCGGCCCTTCTGGAGGGGGAGGCTTCCGGCTACGACCTCTCCAAGAGGTTCGACGCGTCGGTGGCCAACTTCTGGATGGCCACGCCCCAGCAGCTGTACAAGGAGCTGGACCGTATGGAGTCCCAAGGCCTCATCGAAGCCCGGGTCGTCCAGCAGGAGCGCAGGCCCAACAAGCGCCTGTACTCACTGACCGGGGCCGGGCAGCAGGCGCTCCACGACTTCACCGCGGAACCTCCCCGGCCGACCGCCATCCGCGACGAGCTGCTGGTCAAGGTGCAGGCGGTGGACGGGGGAGACGCGACCGCCGTGCGCACCGCGATCGCGGAACGCCTGGAGTCGGCACGGGCCAAACTGGCCCGCTACGACCAGGACCGCACCCGCCTGCTCGCCGGGCGCACCGAGGAGCAGTTCCTCGCCGGGAGCGACCGGATCGGCCCGTACCTGACCCTCATGCGGGGACGCGCCTTCGAGACGGAGAACATCCTCTGGGCCGAGCGGGCGCTGAGCATCCTGGAACAGCGGGCCTCGCTCCCGGCCTGAGAACGGCCTGAGAGCAGCCTGAGAACGGGGGGCCTCAGCGGTCGTCCCCCTCAGGGGCGCACCCCGGCGGCGGGGTCCCGGGCCGGCGGCCGAGGCACAGGGCGTCGTGAGTGCGCCGCCGGACCATCGGCACCGCCGCACCCGGCGGAGATCCGCCGTACGGGTGCCTTCAGTCCGGGCCCTCGACCGGGAGCTCCAGGCGGACCTCGTACCCTCCCTCCGCCGTCGGGCCCGAACTGAACGTGCCGTTCAGCAGGGCGGCGCGCTCCCGCAGCCCGACCAGGCCGTACCGCGCGCTCGGCAGCGGGAGCGGGCGGCGGGTCGGCTGGTCGTTGGTGACCGTGGCCCGGACGACGCCGGCCTCGCGCCGGACCCGCACGGAGGCCTTCGCGCCGGGCGCGTGCTTGCGCACATTGGTCAGCGCCTCCTGCACCGTGCGGTAGACGGCGCGCTGGACGGGCGCGGGGAGCCCTTCCGGCAGGTCCATGTCGAGCTCGGCCTCGATGCCGCTGCCGCCGACCAGCCGTTCGAGGTCCGACACGGACGGCTGCGGGGTCAGTTCGGTCGGCCGGCTGCCCGCCGCGCGCAGGACGTCCACCATGTGCCGCAGTTCGTCCAGGGTCTGCACGCTCAGCCGCCGGATCGTCCCCGCGGTCTCCTTGACGGCCGCGTCCGGCGCGCCGACCTGCAGCGCACCCGCCTGCACGGCGATCAGGCTGACCTGGTGCGAGACGACGTCGTGCATCTCCCGCGCCAACTGGGCGCGTTCCGTCGCCAGCACCGTCTGGGCGGTGAGCAGGCGTTCGTGGTCGCGTGCCTCGGAGATCTCACGGAGCCGCAGGGACAGGTCGCGACGGGCCTGCACGAGCTGCCCGAGGAAGAGCGGGGCGGCCGCCGTCGTCGCGGTGTATCCGAGGGTGATGAAGGTCGCCGTCTCCGTGAGGTCGAACCGCGGGGACGGCCACGGCGGTACGTCGCAGAGCGTGAAGGCCACCCCGCAGAACGCCAGCAGCATGCGGCGCCGCGTGAACGTGGCCAGCGTGTACAGGGCGGCAAGTGAAGCGAAGACCGCGGACGAGACGAGCACGGCGGGCAGGGTCAGCAGGAACGTGATCAGCGGGCGGTGGCGCCGCAGCATCAGGGAGAGTGCGGCCGTCAGGCCCCAGGCCAGGCTGGCGGAGTCGTCGAAATGGACGTTGACGCGGACGTCGAGCAGCGCGAAGAAGACGAGCAGCACGTCCAGCAGCAGGAGCGGCGGGCCGCGGAACCGCATCCGCCGCCCCGCCCGCCGGAGGCGGGCACCGGCGCCCGCACCGGCCCGGAGCACGCGCCGGGCGGCCGGGGCCTGCAGAATCGTGCGCGCCGCACGGCATGGGCCCATGCCGGATGCCTACCCCGCGCGCGGCCGTACCCCGTCCGCGCGCCGCCGCACCGGCCGGATGGCGGATGCTGTCCCGCCGGTCGGTGGAGGCAGCCGCCGCCGACTGGAGGATGGATCCCGGCGAGGCCCGGCGGGATGCTGTAACCAGGAAAAACCTGTCCGCACAGCCACGCGGCAGCCACGAACCGCAGCACCCATGGCCGGCGCCTGCGGCCTTCTCACGTCGCCTCGTCACCCGAGTGGCGGCAGACAGCCCACGGACCGTGTGGGAGAACGGTTGCCGGAGCCTCGCAGCACGGCCCGGTACCCGACCGGGAAAGGAAGGAGGCCACCGTATGGCGATCCACCTGACCCTTCTGTGCGCGGCCACCGAGACCAGCGGACGTGAAGCGGTCTTCGGCGACGAGCCCGCGGGGAAGCGGCTGCCCGGCAGCATGGCGCTGCCCGCGTTCGTCACCCACCCGCTGACCATCCGGGCGCCCTCGGCACGCTGCGCACGGACGGCGGCCGCTCTCGGCCTCGAACCGACCGTCGAGCCCGCACTGCGGGACCTGGACTACGGGCGCTGGAAGGGCCACACCCGCGGGGAGATCGCGGCCATGGACCCCTACGGCCTGTCCACCTGGCTGACCGACCCGGACGCCGCACCGCACGGCGGCGAATCCGTCCGGCAGCTCTGCGACCGGGCCGCCGACTGGCTCGTCAAACTGCCGCGCGGCACCCGGCCGACGCTGGCCGTGGTCGAGCCCGCCGTCGCCCGCGCGCTGCTCGTGCACGCGCTCTCCGCGCCGGCGAGGACCTTCTGGCACCTCGACGTGCGGCCGCTGTCGTCGGTGTCGCTGGTCTCCACGGACAACGGCTGGCAGGTCACCCCCGCCTACGAGGCGGACCGCGACTCCTCCCGGCCGGCGGGAAGCGTGCCCATAGCGGTCAACGGGGCGCCCTTCGGCTCCCCCCGGCGCCACGCGCCGGTGGAGCAGGCGAAGGCCGCGGCGCCGCCGCTCTCATGACGCTGTGACGCTGCGACGCGAAGGCGCCCGCGGCCGGATGGCCGCGGGCGCCTCTGTCAGGCCGTCTCAGGGTGCCAGGCCGGCACTCTTCATCTGCTCCTGGCCGACCTCGGTGATGATGCGCTGAAGGGTGGCCTCGTCGACGCCCGCACAGGCTCCCGGGCGGCTGAAGTCGGTGGAGTTGTGCTTGATGTCGTCGAACAGCTCGGTCACGGCGGCCTTGCAGGCGGCGGTGTCGGACGTGGCGTCGCTGCCGCAGCCGGTGAGCAGCAGGGCGGCTGCCGCGGTGACGACGGCGGCCGCGAGTGCGGCGGTACGTGTGCGCATGGTTCCCCCCGTGGTGATGGCTACGGGAGCATCATGCGCCGCCGTTCCGCCGCGCGGGCGGCCCGTGACCGGGCGGTGCCCGGGCTGTGACACCCCGCGGATCCCGGACACCGTGTGAAGACCGCCCGGTGGTCCCGGGTCAGACGCGGACCCCGAACTGGAACGGCATGTTGTTGATCGACTCGTAGCGGACGAACGCGCCGGAGTGGGGCGCGTGCAGGACCATGCCGTTGCCTGCGTAGAGGCCGATGTGGTGCAGGTCGCCGTAGAAGAGGACCAGGTCGCCGGGCTTGAGCTGACTCATCGTCAGGCGGGTGCCGGCGTTCGCCTGGTCCTGCGACATCCGGGGCAGCCTGACGTCGGCCTGGGCGTACGCCCACATGGTCAGGCCCGAGCAGTCGAAGGACGTCGGACCCGTGTGGCTGAAGACGTACGGCATGTTGATCCGGGTCTGGGCGGCCGCGAGAGCGGCGGCCGCGCGGCCGGAAGCCGGGGTGTCGTTGCCCAGGTTGACGTGCTCGCCGCCAACGGCGACGACGTCCGCGGCGGCGACCGCGGCGCGCTGGGCGGCCGTCAGCGAGTTGAGCAGCTTCTGCGTCTCCGCCAGCTTGCCCTGGACCGCCTTCTTGTTCCTGGTCAGTTCGGCGCGGGTCCGGTCCAGCTCGGAGAGCTTGCTCGCCGCCTCCGCCTTCTGCTGGTCGAGGCTGCGCTTCTTCTCCGCGATCTGCCGCAGGCCCTCGGCCTGCTGGGTGCTCAGCGCCTCGATCGTGGACGCCTTGTCGAGGTAGCTCTCCGGGTCGGTGGAGAGGAAGAGCTGGAGCGTGGGGTCGATGCCGCCGCTGCGGTACTGGGCGCTGGCGAGGGCGCCGAGGTCGTCCTGGAGGTCGTTGAGTTCGCCCTGCTGGCGGGCCACCTCGTCCTGGATGACCTCGACCTGCTTCTGCAGCTGCTCCTGCTTCGCCTTGGCGCCGTTGAGCTTCTCGGTGGCCTGCTCGGTCTGCTCGTACAGCGCGTCGACCTTGGCCTTGACGCTCTTGACGGACTGCTTGGCCGGGGCGGCCTGGGCGGCCTGGGCGGAGAGGGCCACGGCTGCGGCGGCGGTCGCGGTGAGCACGGTGACACGTGCGCGACTGGTCTGCTTGGGACGACGGTGGGACGCCACGCAGGCGAGCTCCTTCTTCCTCCAGCCGCCTGCCGCATGCGTCGGGAACAGCGGTTCCCCGGCCCCGAGCGTCGGCGTCCCCCGTCGTACGCACGCCGCTTCGGATCGGCGGGACCTCTGCCGCCACCCCGATTGGGTGATCGCTGCACAGAGGTTCGAGGCATGACCCTAGTGACCATCTTGTGATCGGATCAAATCCCTTACGAAATAAAGCCGTCCGCCCGAGCCCCCTTTTTTGCCCGTATTGCACCTACGGTGACGACGAGTTGACGCAGCGCTCCCGGTTGATCGTCAGGGAGGATCGTTGGGGCGGGCAGGCGCCGAGGGGGATACTGGCGACCATGCGAATCGACTTCGATCCCGAGGCCATGGGCCGCAACCCGTTCTACAAGCTGCTGACCTCCGTGGTCGTGCCGCGGCCCATCGCGTGGGTGTCGACCCTGAGCGAGGCGGGAACGGCGAACCTCGCCCCGCACTCCTTCTTCACGGTCGCGTGCGTCAGCCCGCCGGTCGTGCAGTTCACGTCGGTCGGCCGGAAGGACTCACTGCGCAACATCGAGGAGACCCGGCAGTTCGTGGTCAACCTCGCCCCCGAGCACCTCTTCGAGCAGATCAACGCGACCGGGACCGACTTCCCGCGCGGCGTCAGCGAGTTCGACGAGATCGGCATCGCCCGCGAGCCCAGCCACGCGGTCAAGCCGCCGCGTGTGGCGGCCTCCCCGGTGGCCCTGGAGTGCGAACTGCACAGCACCGTGACCCTCGGCGACTCGACGGTCGTCTTCGGCCGTGTGGTGCACGCCGCCGTCTCCGAGGCCGTGATGGCCGACGGCAGCCCGGACGTCCGCAAACTGCGCCCGCTCGCGCGCCTCGGCAAGGACGAGTGGGGCACGACGGGCGACGTCCTGGAGATCTCCCGCATCCGCTACGCCGACTGGCCCGGCGCCCGCCAGGGCTGACCGGCCGGTCTGCGCCTCCGCCGCGTAGGCTGCGGCCTGTGAGCCACCATGTCACCCAAGTGCCCGACGGACTGAGCCGGATGGCGGCCTCCTTCCTGTGGCTCCACGCCGTCCGCGTCGAGCCGCGGCCCCTGGAGCGGTACCGGGAGCAGTGGCGGGAACACGGTATCTCCGCCGCGGCCATCGACCGGGCGGTCGCGTACGAGGCGCGCTGGGGCGGCTTCATGCTGCCACCCGCGCCCCGCTACGACGGCGGCCCCCATGTGCTCGGTGCGGACGTCCCCGACGGAGCGGAGGAGCGCGGCTGGTGGTTCGCGGCGGGCGACCAGCGCTGCTCGCTTCCTTACAGCTTCATGATCGGCCCCGAGGGCGAGTTCGGGATCCGCGGCGGGCGGTGGACCCCGCTGCACGCCCACATCGAGGGGTGGGTCGAGTCCGTGGCCCTGGCACACGATGCCGACCGGAACGCGCGGCGCATCACCCAGCTGTCAGGAGACGCCGTGGCGGGCCTGGACCTCGACGGCCTTGATCCCGTGCCGCTGGTGGAAGGTCTGGCCGACACATGGTGGCGGGGACCGGACTCGCTGGTGGCGGTCCACCGGGGCGAGGCGGAGCACTTCGGCCGCCCCGATTTTCTGACGGCCCGGGTCTACGAGGGCCTGCCGGAGCACGCCTTCTGGTTCGACTGACGGGAACCGCGAGGGCGTCAGCGGCGCTGGCGGCGGGCCCAGGCCGTGAAGACCAGTGCCCCGAGTCCCGTGACGGCCAGGAAGCCCATCGCCAGCAGGAACACCGGCGAGGTGGGGGTGGCGGCTCGGCTGCCCGCGACGACGTAGGCCGCGGTGTTCGGGATCACGCCGAGCGCCGTCGCGATCAGATACGGCACCAGGCGCGTCTCCGACACCGCCGCCGCGTAGTTGGCCGCCGAGAAGGGGATGCCGGGGAAGAGCCGCATCAGGAGCATCGTGCGGAAGCCGTGCCGGCTCAACTGCCGGTCGGCGGACTGCAGTATGCGGCCCCGCAGCAGCGGGCGCAGGGCGTCGCGGCCCAGGACCCGGCCGAGGACGAAGCAGATCGCGGCGGAGATCACCGTGCCGCCGATGGCCGCGGTCAGGCCCCACACCGAGCCGAAGAGCGCGCCGGCGCCCATGCTCAGCAGCGGTCGGGGGACGAAGGCCGTGGCACAGATGCCGTAGCCGACCGTGAACAGCACGATCGCCGCGAACCCCGTGAGCTGTGAGGGCCAGCCGTCGGCGAGATAGCGCTGCGGTTCGAAGAGCAGCACGCAGACCCCGGCGCCGACGAGGAGCACGACGAGCAGCGCCAGCCGGACCCACGGCGACACGCGCAGGCGCGAGCGCGGGCGGGAACCGGACAGGGCAGGAGCGTCGGACATCCCGCGAGCCTAGCCGAGGAGGATGGCCGTCCGGGGTCCGTCAGTGGTCCCGCGTACGGTGCGCGTATGACATCCCATGTCCCGGCCGTACCGGACAGCGCACTCGCCGATCTGGTGCTGCCCCGTCTGACCACGGTGTATGCCGCGGCCGCCGATCCGGTTCGGGCCGCCTCCGCGGCGGCGTACATGCGCGGAGCCTTCCCCTTTCTCGGCATCGCCACTCCTGCCCGGCGCGCGCTGTCCCGGGAGGTCCTGGCGGGCCTGCCCCGCCCCGGCGAGGCCGACTGCGCGGCCGTGGCGCTGCGCTGCTGGGCCCTGCCCGAACGGGAGTACCGGTATTTCGCGGTCGACTTCCTGCGCCGCCACATCGGCAGTTGCTCGTCCGCGTTCCTCGGCACCGCCCGGTACCTCGTGGCCACCGAGTCCTGGTGGGACACGGCCGACCTGCTCGCGGCGCATGTCGTCGGGCCCCTGGTCGCCGCCGATCCGGAGCTGGTGGCCGTCATGGACGCGTGGATCACCGACGGCGACCTGTGGATCGCGCGGACCGCCCTGCTCCACCAACTCACGTACAAGGGCGGCACCGACGCCGAGCGGCTGTTCCGCTACTGCCTGCTCCAGTCGGGGCACCGCGACTTCTTCGTCCGCAAGGCGATCGGCTGGGCGCTGCGCGAGTACGCCCGCACCGATCCCGACGCCGTAAGGGAGTTCGTGGTCTCGGCGGCGGACCGGCTGTCGCCGCTGTCGGTGCGCGAGGCCACCCGGCGCCTGTGACTGCCATGCTGGGCGCATGCCCAGTGCCGGAGAGCACGACCAGGACAGGGGGGACCGTGTGCGCCGGAGTTACGACGCCGTGGCGGGGGAGTACCGGACGCGCATCGGCGGCGAACTCGCGCACAAGCCGCTCGACCGCGCACTCCTGGGGGCCCTCGTCGAGGAGACGGCCGACGGCGCGCCCGTTGCCGACCTGGGCTGCGGACCCGGCCATGTGACCGGCTGGCTCGCCGCGCGGGGCGTGCGGGCGGTGGGGATCGACCTGTCCCCGCGGATGGTCGGGCTCGCCCGCGCCGACCACCCCGCCGCCGAGTTCCGGGTGGGCGACCTGCGCCGTCTCCCGGCCGCCGACGGCGAGTTCGGCGCCGCCGTCGCCCTGTACAGCGTGATCCACCTCGCTCCGGACGAACTGCGGCCCGCCTTCGCGGAGATGAGGCGTGTGCTGCGCCCCGCCGCACCGCTGCTCGTCGCCTTCCACCTCGGCGACGAGGTCCGCCACATGGCGCGCTGGTGGGACCACGACGTCGACGTGGACTTCCACTTCCTCGACGCCGCGGACGTCCGCGCCGCCATGGAGGCCACCGGGTTCACCGTGCGGGCGGCCCTGGAGCGCACGCACTACCCGCACGAGGCCGCGTCCCGCCGCGCCTACGTACTGGCGCGCCGCGCCGTGTGACGCGGCGCGGCGTCGTGCCGTCGCGGAAATTGGGTGGCCCCGGGCCCGTCCCGTGCCGCATGATCGGCGGCATGTTCCGGTACGCCTTCCTCGCAGACGCCTCCGCGGTCGCGGACGCGCCGAAGGCTGCGCCGGCACCGGCTTCCCCGGTCCACGCGTTCGGCGGCGCCCGAACCTGACCCTCCCCGGACAGTCCGGCGGACCCCGCAGGGGAGGGTCGGCAGGACGCAGGGGTCCCGTTCCGCAGATCGGCTTGTCGACACCACAGACGAGTCGACTGATCGAGGAAGCACCTCACCATGCCCAAGCAGGCGTACCAGCGCACCAAGCCGCACCTGAACATCGGCACCATGGGCCATGTCGACCACGGCAAGACCACCCTCACCGCCGCCATCACCAAGGTCCTCAGCGACCGCGGTTCCGCCGCCTTCGTGCCGTTCGACCGGATCGACAAGGCCCCGGAGGAGGCCGCCCGCGGGATCACCATCACCATCGCGCACGTCGAGTACGAGACGGCCACCCGGCACTACGCCCACGTCGACATGCCGGGGCACGCCGACTACGTGAAGAACATGATCACCGGGGCGGCGCAGCTCGACGGCGCGATCCTGGTCGTCTCGGCCCTCGACGGGGTCATGCCGCAGACCGCCGAGCACGTGCTGCTCGCCCGGCAGGTCGGCGTCGGGCACATCGTCGTCGCGCTCAACAAGGCCGACGCCGGGGACCCCGAACTGACCGACCTGGTCGAGCTGGAGGTGCGTGAGCTGCTCTCCGGCCAGGGCTACCCCGGGGACACCCTCCCCGTCGTCCGGGTCTCCGGGCTCAAGGCGCTGGAGGGCGACCCGCGGTGGACGGCGGCGATCGGCGAACTGCTCGACGCCGTGGACGCGTACGTGCCGATGCCGCACCGCTACACCGACGCGCCGTTCCTGCTGCCGGTGGAGAACGTGCTGACCATCACCGGCCGTGGCACGGTCGTCACCGGCGCGGTGGAGCGCGGCACGGTCCGGGTGGGGGACCGTGTCGAGGTGCTCGGTGCGGACACCGCGTCCGTGGTCACCGGGCTGGAGACCTTCGGCAAGCCGATGGACGAGGCCCAGGCCGGTGACAACGTCGCACTGCTGCTGCGCGGCGTCCCGCGCGACGTCGTGCGGCGCGGCCACGTCGTCGCCGCGCCCGGGAGCGTCACGCCCAGCCGCCGGTTCCGGGCCGGGGTGTACCTGCTTCCGGCCGCCGAGGGCGGGCGGCGCACAGCCATCGCGACCGGCTACCGCCCGCAGTTCTACGTGCGGACGGCGGACGTCGTCGGCGACGTGGACCTCGGCGCGGCCGGGATCGCGCTGCCGGGGGCGAGGGTGGAGATGACGGTCGAGCTGGGCCGGGCGGTGCCGCTGGAGACGGGTCTCGGCTTCGCCGTCCGCGAGGGCGGGCGCACCGTCGGCGCCGGTACCGTCACCGAGCTGCTCGACTGACCGCCTGACGCGGGGGCCCGGGCCCGGCCCGGGCCCCCGCGAACGGGCGCGCTCCGCGCTGGGACAATGGTCCGGTGGAGGACGACGACGAACGCATCCCGGTGAGCGAGGCGGTGGACTTCGGCGCGGCGAAACTGCTGCCCGACGTGGACCGGCCCGCCGGCTGGCTGCTGACCGTCGACGGTGCCCCTCAGTCGTACGTCGACCTCGACGACCCGACGCACCTGGAGTTCGAGTACACCCGGCGCCTGGCCCACGTCCTGGACGAGTCGTCGCCCGCCGGGCAGCCGCTGGACGTCGTCCACCTCGGCGGCGGCGCGCTGACGCTGCCGCGGTACACCGCCGCCACCCGGCCCGGCTCGCGCCAGCGCGTGGTCGAGGCCGACCGGGCGCTCGCGGAGCTGGTCGCCCGCGAGCTGCCGCTGCCCGCGGGCGCCGCCGGAGGACTGACCGTGGCGACGGACGACGCCCGCAGCTGGCTGACGGCGGCGCCGGACGCCTCGGCGGACGTCGTGGTCGCCGACGTCTTCGGCGGCTCGCGGGTGCCCGCGCACCTCACGTCGTACGAGTTCCTCACCGAGGCCGCGCGCGTGCTGCGTCCGGACGGCGTCTACCTGGCCAATCTCGCCGACTCCGCGCCCTTCGACTTCCTGCGGCCCCAGATCGCGGGTCTGAACGACCTGTTCGGCGAGGTCTGCCTGATCGCGGAGCCCGGTGTGCTGCGGGGCCGCCGCTTCGGGAACACCGTGCTGGCCGCCTCCCGGCGGCCGTTGCCGGTCGCGCGGCTTGTGCGGCGCACTGTCGCGGATGCCTTCCCGGCGCGGGTCGTGCACGGTGATGCCCTCACGGTCTTCGTGCGGCGGGCGCGGCCCGTTCACGACAGGGACGCGGTGCCCTCGCCGGAGCCGCCGGGCGGGTCGTTCGGGGTGGGCTGAGCGATGTGTGCGGGTCCGCCGCCGGCGACCTCGGCGGTGGTGTCCCTGCGCCGCAGTTGGCGCACCTCGGGGGCGAGCAGGACGGCGGCGGTGAGGAGGACGGCGAGCCCCGCGCAGCCCCACAGGGCCCCGGTCAGCCCGAAGGCGCCGGCCGCGGGGCCCGCGAGCGCGGTGCCGAGAGGGATCATCGACACCGACCCGAACCAGTCGTAGGCGGCGACCCGGGACAGCTTGTCCTCCGGGATCTCCTGCCGCAGCGCCAACATCCACGTCACGCCGAAGACCTCCACGGAGAGCCCGGCCACGAGCATCGTCGCCGCGAGGAGCGGCACCGGCAGGACCAGCGCGAGCGCCACCGCGGGCAGGGCGAACGGGAAGACGCAGAGGGTGCCCGCGAGCAGGATGCGCCGCGGACGCCAGCGCAGCATGAGGAATCCGCCCGCGATGTTCCCCAGGCCGAACGCGGCCAGCGCCGCGCCCCACGGACCCGCGCCGCCGAGCCGGGCCTGCGAGACCAGGGGGCCGTACACCGCCTCCGCCGCGACCATGACCGCGTTGACGACGGAGAACTGCACCACGATGGCCCACAACCAGCGCCGGGACGCGAACTCCCGCCAGCCGTCGTGCAGATCGCGCAGGAGGCCGCCACTGGGCGCGGCCGCGGCCGCCGTCCGCCGCACCCGCAGCAGCGCGCGCAGCGACGCCGCGAACGCGAAGCAGGCCGCGTCCACGGCCAGGACCCATCCCGGGCCGACGAGCGCGATGAGCGCCCCGGCGAGCGCGGCGCCGCCGACATTGGCGCCGTTCACTCCCAGCCGGAAGACGGCGAAGGCGCGGCCTGCGTGGGCCCCGTCGACGGTGGACAGCAGCATGCCCTCGTTCGCGGGCGCGAAGAACGCGGTGCCCGTGCCGCCCAGCGCGGACAGCGCCGCCATCTGCCAGATGCGGGCGTCACCGGAGAGCACGAGCAGGGCGAACACGCCCTGGGAGACGGCGTTCAGGCAGTTCGCGGCGACCATGACCCGGTGCCGGGGCAGCCGGTCCGCGACCGCGCCGCCGATGAGCAGGAAGACCACCAGCGGCACCGTGCGTGCCGCCGCGACCAGGCCCACGTCCGTGCCGTCGCCGCCGGCCCGCAGGACGGCGAAGGCCGAGGCGACCACGGCGCCGGAAGTGCCGAGGTTGGTCACGAAGGCGGCCGCGGCCAGCAGGCGGAAGTTGCGCCCCGCCCAGTCGGGGAAGCGGGGCACGCGGAGGCGGGAGGCTGCGGGGGTCACCCGGGGACTATGGTCGCCCGGGCTGCCGTCTGCCAAGTCCATTTCGCGCAGGGCCCGGCGGTTCGGGGCCCGCCTACTACAGCGTGCTCAGCCGATGAGGCGGACGCTGTCGCGCACCTTGGCGACGGTCGCCGCGTCCGGACCCCCCTTGAAGCCGTCCACGACCAGGATCCAGGAGCGGACCTCCTTGTCCTTGCCGAGGAAGGTGAAGCTGTAGGCGGTGCCGTCGGCCGCGCACTTGCCCTTCATGCCGGTCGCCCGAGTGCTGGAGATCCAGCCGCCGACGCCCTGACGGTTCTTGTAGGCGCGGGTCGCGGACTGCGTGAGCTTGGTCCCGCCCTCCTGGTTGTACTTGGCGAACGCCCAGTTGTAGGCCTCGTTGGCCGCCTCGGACTGCAGGCTCTTGGCGCCCTTGCCGCCCTTCACGCCGGCCAGGCCGCGCTGGTCGGTGCCGCACCAGTCCTCGCCGAGGGTGGCGGCGCCGCCGGTGACGATGCGGTTCTTGTCCCACTCGTACCCGATGAGCAGGCCCGCCGACTTCACGGTCCAGTTCGCGGGGACGTCGTAGGCGACGCCCATGTCGCCGCGGACGACGGTCCGCCACCCGGCGACCACGGGCTTGATCGCGCTGTCGCCGGGGTTGCCGCGGGCGTCGTCGGCGCCGGGCCCCTCGTCGGAGGCACCTGCGGACGCGGGCGACGACGGCGCCGTGGGAGCGGAGGACGCCTCGTCCGAAGGGCTCGCCGAGGCCGTTCGGGCGCCGCTCGCGGAAGGGCCGGCCTCGGGGCCGCCGGAGTCGTCGCCGGTCAGTTTCACGGCGATCAGCACACCGGCCGCGGCGACCGCCGCGGCGGCGACCACGGACACCGCGACGGCCACGCCCCGCCGGTTGCCGGGCGGCTTCGGCGCCCCGGGGCCGCCCGGCAGCGTCTGCGCGCCCCACGGCGGGGGCGGCGGCTGATAGGCCGGGTGCTGCTGCGGTGCGTACGGAGAGGGGAACGGCTGCGGGGGCTGCTGCGGATACCGCTGACCCCCGGGCGCTTGCGGATACTGCTGTCCCCCGGGCTGCTGCTCTCCTGGCCACATGGCTGGAAACACTAGGGGTTGGGGCCTCCCGGTTCCATGGATCCCGTCATTACCGGCTGGTAACATCCGGCCATGTCCGAGAACCAGCCGCAGATAGCCGAGCTCCTGACGGCCACCGTGCCCATGGTGCGCACCCTCAACCTCGAGTACCTGGAGACCACCGCCGAGCGCGCGGTGCTCCGCCTCCCCGACCAGGCCGACTACCACAACCACGTGGGCGGCCCCCACGCCGGCGCCATGTTCACCCTCGCCGAGTCCGCCAGCGGCGCCATCGTGCTCGCCGCCTTCGCCGACCAGCTCTCCCGGGCGGTGCCCCTGGCCGTGCGCGCCGAGATCGCGTACAAGAAGCTCGCCATGGGCCCGGTCACCGCCACCGCCGAACTCGGGCGCCCCGCCGCCGATGTCGTCGCCGAACTCGACAAGGGCGAGCGCCCCGAGTTCCCGGTCACCGTCGCCATCCGGCGCGAGGACGGCGCCGTGACCGGCGAGATGTCGATCGTGTGGACCCTGCGCCCCAACTCCTGAGGCCCCTCCCGGGCGGCGGCCCCGCCACCCCTCCCCGCCGCCCGGGTCGTACCTCACGGGAGGCAGACCAGCACGGCGAGGGTGTAGACCCCCATGGTGGCCGAGGTCAGGTACGCCTCCCAGGAGCGGACGCCCCGCTGCGCCGAGTCCTCCATCGCGTGCGTCGTCCGCTGCACCCCCAGGAACGTCCCCGCCACGGCCAGCACGAGGCTGCAGGCCACGAGCCAGTTGACGCCGGTGGAGCCGATCCGGAAGTGGAGCCCCAGCGCGTAGAGGACGATCCCGGCGGCCGCGGGTACGGCGCTGGTGATCGCCACACGGTTGGCCTTCCGGTAGGCGTCGTCCTTGCCCTTGATCCACTGTGACGGCCGCCAGCCCTGCCGGACCGCCGGGTCCCGCGGCCCGGCCTGCCAGCTGTCGCCGATGGCGAAGGACGTGAAGTAGGTGCCGGCGAGTCCGCCGACGCCCGTGGTGACGGCGAACAGCGTCTTCTCGTGCGGGAGGTACACCGCCGCGAGGGCCTGGAAGGACGCCAGGATCGACAGCAGCGAGATCACGACCGGGACGGCGGCGTACATGACGGCCGCCGGGAGGTTGGCCGTATGGTCGCGCTCGGCCCCGATCGCGGCGAGCGCGATCGAACCGGTCAGGCTCGCGATCATGGCCACCACCAGCAGCCCGCAGGCCATCGCGATCAGCGTGTCCTGACCAGGGGGCCGTTCGGCGGTGAACAGGACCGTCACCGTGGGGAGGGACAGCGCGCCGAACGCCCCGACGATCGGCGCGTAGGAGGCCGCGCCCCTGCGCAAGTCGTAGCGTCCTTCGGCGTCTTGGGCGTTTCCGCTGTTCGGCATGGATCGACGTTAGAGGTGTACACGTCATATGCGGACAGCGTGGCGGACATGGTTATACATTCGGGACATCAACCGCGGTTCCGGACGCCGCCGGGTCCGGCACGCGCCGCCGCACGGGCGCGGCACCGTGAACGACGGGTTGCCGGCAGCCCTCGGCGAGCCGGCCGCACGGTCACCCGCGCCGCGCCGGGCCGTACGTCGGATACGCTGCAACGACGTGCGCGCGCGGCGCGCCGACCGGTACCCGACCGCCCCAGGGGAAGGAAGCGGCCTTGCACGTCCAGGAGTGGCTCGGGACGATCCCGCCCGTCAGCATCTATCTGCTGGTGGGCCTCGTGATCGGTGTGGAGAGCCTGGGCATACCCCTGCCGGGCGAGATCATCCTCGTGAGCGCCTCGCTGCTCGCCTCGCAGGGCCATGTCAACCCGTGGGTGGTCGGCATCTGCGCCACGGCCGGGGCGATCGTGGGCGACTCCATCGGCTACGCGATCGGCCGCCGCGGCGGACGTCCGCTGATGGACCGGCTCGGCCGGCGCTTCCCCAAGCACTTCTCCCCCGGCCACATCGCGACCGCCGAGGCGTCCTTCGAGCGCTGGGGCATGTGGGCGGTGTTCTTCGGGCGCTTCGTGGCACTGCTGCGGATCTTCGCCGGGCCGCTGTCCGGCGTGCTGCGCATGCCGTACTGGAAGTTCCTCGTCGCGAACGTGCTGGGCGGCATCGTCTGGGCGGGCGGCACGACGGCCGTCATCTACTACGTGGGCATCGTCGCCGAGCCCTGGCTCAAGCGGTTCTCCTGGGTGGGCCTCGGCGCGGCCGTGCTGATCGGCCTCGCGTCCTTCCTCGTCGTACGCCGCCGGGCCAAGGCCGCCGCGGCCGCCGTCGCGGAGCCCGAGAGGCCCGAGGAGCCCGAGGAGACTGCGGTCGCCGCGACGGCCGACTGAGCCGCCGCCCTCAGCCCGCGGAGTCCGCCGCGCCGTCGGCCAACGCGGCGCGGTGCGCTCCCGCCAGCTGTACGTAGTGCTCCGCGTTGAGCCGGATCATCTCCCGCTCCTCGGCGGTCAGTTCGCGCCGCACTTTGGCGGGCACCCCGGCCACCAGCGAGCCCGGCGGCACGCGCATCCCCTGCGGTACGAGCGCGCCCGCCGCCACCAGCGAACCCGTGCCGATGTGCGCGCCGTTGAGCACCGTCGCGCCCATGCCGACCAGCACGTGGTCCTCCACGACGCAGCCGTGCACCACCGCGTTGTGGCCGATCGTGACGCCCGCGCCGATCACGGCGGGGAAGCCCGGGTCGGCGTGGACCGTGGCGTTGTCCTGGACGTTGCTGCCCTCGCCGAGGGCGATCGGCGCGCAGTCGCCGCGGAGCACCGCGTGGTACCAGGCGCTGGCACCCGCCGCCATCGTCACCTCACCCAGCACCACCGAGGTCGGCGCGGCGAAGGCGTCCGGGTCCACCTGGGGGGTGTGGCCGCCCACGGCGGCGATCAAGGCTCTCTCCGTCATGGGGATCACCGTAGCCCCGCGATTGCGGTGATCGCGGGGCGGGTAGCGCCTACAGCGTGCTGAAGTTCTCCGATGATGTGATCGCCGCGCTGGAGTCCGGCGCGCCTGTCGTCGCCCTGGAGTCGACGATCATCTCCCACGGCCTGCCCCGCCCCCGCAACCTCCAGGTCGCCCGGGAACTGGAGGCCGCCGTGCGGGAGGCCGGGGCCGTACCGGCGACCGTCGCCGTCCTCGACGGCGTGCCGCGGGTCGGCCTGGACGACGAGGAACTGGAGCGCGTCGCCCACGACGAGGGCATGCGCAAGCTCGGCCACCGCGATCTGCCCGTCGCCCTCGCCACCGGCGCCAGCGGGGCCACCACCGTCTCCGCCACGGCGTTCCTCGCCGCCCGCGCCGGGCTGCGCTTCTTCGCCACCGGCGGGCTCGGCGGCGTGCACCGAGGCTGGACCCACGAGCAGGACGAGTCCGCCGACCTGCGGCTGCTCGCCGGAACCCGGATCACCGTGGTCTGCGCCGGGGTCAAGTCCATCCTCGACGTCCCCGCCACCCTGCAGCGGCTGGAGACCCTCGGCGTCACCGTCGTGGGCTACGGGACCGTGGAATTCCCCGGCTTCTACCTCAGCGGCTCCGGGCAGCCGGTCGACTGGACCGTCGGCACGCCCGAGGAGGTCGCGGCCGTCATGGCCGCCCAGGACGAGCTGAGCGGACCGCCCGCCGCGATCGTCGTCGCCAACCCGGTGCCCCGGGAGGAGCAGCTCGACCCGGAGCTCCACGACCGCGTGCTGGGGGAGGCGCTGGCCGCCGCCGAGGACCAGGGCGTGACCGGGCAGGCCGTCACCCCGTTCCTCCTCGGCCGGCTCGTCGAGGGCACGGCGGGGGCCAGCCTGGAGGCCAACCTCGCCGCGGTGCGCGGCAATGTGCGCCTGGCCGCACGGCTCGCCGTCGCCTGGTCCGAACGCGGCGCACATCACACCTGATCGACCGGCCGCGTGCGACGGCCCTCGATACGGTGAGCGGGTGCCGAAAAACGAGAACCTGTTCTCCCCGCTGGGTGCGTGGCGCCGCCGCGCCGCCTCCCGCCTGGTGCACCGCGGCTGGCGCTGGGTCCAGGGCGCGGGCGCGGTGACCGCCGAACGCCCCGGACCGCTGCGCTTCGGCCGCATCGGCACCGGGACCCGGCTGGCGTTCCCGCAGGGCACGATCTTCGGCGAGCGCTGGATCCACCTCGGCGACTACTGCATCATCGGCGAACAGGTCACCCTCACCGCCGGCATGATGCCCGGGCTCGACCTCGGCCCCGAACCCGTCGTCCGCCTCGGCGACGGCGTCGTCCTCGGCCGCGGAAGCCACGTCGTCGCCTCGCGTCCCGTGGTGTTCGGCAACGACGTCTACTGCGGTCCGTACGTCTACGTCACCAGTGACAACCACTCCTACGACGACCCCCATGAGCCCATCGGCCGGCAGTGGCCGCGTTCCGCGCCCGTCGAGATCGGCTCCGGGAGCTGGCTCGGCGCGGGAGCGGTGATCCTGCCGGGAGCCCGCCTCGGGCGCAACGTGGTGGTCGCGGCGGGCGCGATCGTCCGGGGCGAGGTCCCCGACCACTCGGTGGTGGCCGGCGCCCCGGCGCGCGTCGTGCGGCGCTGGGACCCCGAACGCGGCTGGGAGCCCCCGCTGCGCACACCCGCGCCCGTGCCCGTGCCGGCGGGCGCGACGCACCAGCAACTCGCCGACCTGGCCGCCCTGGCCGAACTCGAACCCGAGGGCTGACGCCGCGCGGGCTGTCCGCCCTCCGGATCGTGGGCGCGATCAACTGGGCGTCTTTGTTAGCGTGCCGGACATGCGCGCACCCATCGGTACCTTCACCGACGTATCTCCGGCCGTCCAGCGGCTCGACCTGCTGCCCGAGCCCGTCGCCGCGGCCCTCACCGCCTGGCAGGGCGAGGTACCGGTGGAGGAGGTGCTCCTCGTCGACACCGACCCCGAGAAGGCGGACACGGCGGTCTTCGCGGAGGCCTACGGCGTCGGCATGGACCAGTCCGCCAACTGCGTGGTCGTCGCCGGCAAGCGGGGCCAGGACGTGACGCTCGCCGCGTGCGTGGTCCTGGCCACCACCCGGGCCGACGTGAACGGCTTCGTCCGGCGCCATCTCGGCGTCCGCAAGGCCTCGTTCGCGCCGATGGACACCGCGGTCGGCGAGAGCGGCATGGAGTACGGCGGCATCACCCCGGTCGGGCTGCCCGCCGCGTGGCCGCTGCTGGTCGACGCGGCGGTCACGGACACGCCGTACGTGATCATCGGCAGCGGCAGGCGCCGCGGCAAGCTGCTCCTGCCCGGCAAGGCGCTGGCCTCCCTGCCCGGCGTGCAGGTCGTCGAGGAACTGGGTGTCACGGCGTGACCGAGGTGCTGGCGCGCCTGGAGCGCTACTACGACGCGGTGCCCCGGGCCGCCGCCCGCGCCGAGGACTTCGGCCCGCTGACCCTCTTCGTCCGCGACGGGATCGGCTGGCCGTACTACGCCCGGCCGGCGCTCGGATCGGACGGCCGGGTCGGGCGCGCGGACGTGGACAAGGTGCGGGAGCGGCAGCGGGCCCTCGGCGTGCCGGAGTGCTTCGAGTGGGTGGCCGAGACGACGCCCGGCCTGCGGGAGGCGGCGGAGGCCTCGGGCCTCCACGTGCACGCGCATCCGCTGATGGTGCTCGACCCGGGGGCGGCCGGCGCCGCTCCCGTGCCCGTCGACGGCGTGGACGTCCGCGTACTGGAGCCCGGCGACCCGGCGTTCGCCGGCGCCATCACGGTGCCCCACCTGGCGTTCGCGCACCCCGGCGCCGCGATCGGTCCGGCCGGGACCGGCGAACTGGACGCCGCCCGCGTGCTGCACGCCGCCCCGGCGGCCCTCGCGGCGGCCGAGGCGCGGGTCAAAGACGGCCTGACCGTCCACGCGGCGGCGGTGGACGGCACGACAGCGCTGTGCGCGGGGCAGTACAACCCTGTCGGTGAGGTCTGCGAGATCGTCGCCGTCGGCACGCTGCCCAGCGCCCGCCGCCGCGGCCTCGCGCTCGCGGTGACCTCCGTACTCGTGGCGCACGCCAGGGCGCGCGGCATGGGCACGGTGTTCCTGTCGGCGGGTGACGAGGACGTGGCCCGGATCTACGGCCGTATCGGCTTCCGCCGGGTCGGCACGGCCCTCATCGCGGAACCCGCGGCCGGCTGAGGTCCAGCGACAGCGGTATGGAGTGCTCGGCGAAGCCGAGGCTGCGGTACAGCGCCTCGGCCTCGGGCGTGGCGTGCAGGTCGACCCGCGTGACGCCGCGCTCGGCGAACCACGCGAGCAGCGCGCCCGTCGTCGCCCGCGCGTGGCCCAGTCCCCGGTAGCGGGGATCGGTGCAGACGTTGAACACGAAGCCGAAGCGCCCGTCCGGGTGCGAGGGCGCGGCCAGCCGCTGCTCCAGCCGCCCGACCGCGCACGCCGCCAGGTGCGGCCCCGCGCCGGGGTCGCCGTCCACCACGAACGCCCCGAGCTCCCTCCCGGCACCGCCGGCGAGCTGCTCCCGCGCCTGCCGCTCGGCGGCGGCCTCCCACGCCCCGGCCTCGTCCCGGCCCGTCATGGCCTGGAACATCAGCCGGCGCAGGCGCACCAGCTCGGCGGCGTCCTCGGGGCGGGCGGGGCGTACGGGGGAGTTCGCGGTCATCCGAGGCGCGGGATCTCGATCGCCGGGCAGCGGTCCATGACCATGACCAGGCCCGCGTCCTCCGTGCGCGCGTACGCCGCGTCGTCGATCACGTCCAGCTGGAACCAGACGCCCTTGGCGCCGATCGCCACGGCCTCGTCCGCCACCGCCCCGGCCAGCTCCGAATTGACGAAGACGTCCACGACGTCGACCGGGAAGGGAATGTCCGCCAGCGAGGCGTAGCCCTGCTCCCCGTGCACCGTCTCGGCCTTCGGGTGCACCGGCACCACGCGCTTGCCGAAGCGCTGCAGCACCCGGGCGACCCCGTAGGCGGCGCGCGAGGTGTTGTTGGACAGGCCCACCACGGCCCAGGTGTCCCCGAGACCGGTCAGCAGCTCGCGTACCGCCGCGTCGTCTTCCCGCACGTCGTCCTCCCTCGGGCCCGCGATGACTCTCCGCAGCAGTCAACCAGAGGTCCCGTCCGGCCATTCCCGCGGGGACCCCGGGACGAGGCCCCCGTGCACGGCGCGGTCGTGGAGGCGCTGGGACGGTCTCGAGGAGGTGCAGGAGCGTCGAGGCGACGCCGTAGCAGTCGTCCGGACCGAAGCAGGCGACGAGGACCCGGGCCTCCTCCTTCGCGACCGGCCGGGCGATCGCGCCGAGCTGCGGGCCACGCTCGTCGATCTCCTCCGCGCTCGCGCCCTGGTGGGGAAGCGGGCCGTCGGCAACGAACGCAGGCGTTCCGGCCCTGCTCACTCAAGGGATTAGGGTGGCGGGGTGGTGGAGCGGTATCTGACGATCGGGCGCGCGGGCGTCCACGAGAGCGAGATCAAGCGGTCGCGCTTCCTGTGCGCCCTGGGGCCCGTGCCGAGCGAGGCGGCGGCACAGGAGTTCATCGCCCGCGTCCGCCGCGAGCACCCCTCCGCCAGCCACAACTGCTACGCCTACGTCATCGGCGCCGAGGGCCGCGTGCACAAGGCGAGCGACGACGGCGAGCCCGGCGGCACCGCGGGCACGCCCATGCTCCAGGTCCTGCTGCGCCGGGAGATCCGGGACGTCGTCGCCGTCGTCACCCGCTACTACGGCGGGATCCAGCTCGGGGCGGGCGGCCTGGTACGGGCGTACGGCGGCGCGGTCTCCGCCGCGCTGGACGAGCTCGGCACCGTCGAGCGGCAGAAGCTCGCGCTGGTCACCGTCGTCGTCGACCACCAGCGCGCCGGCCGCATCGAGAACGATCTGCGCGCGGCCGGCCGTGCGGTGCGCGGGGTGGCGTACGCGGCCGATGTCCGCATCGAACTCGGGGTGCCCGAGGAGGAACTGGAGTCCTTCCGCGGCTGGCTCGCGGACGCCTCCGCCGGTTCGGCGGCGATGGAGGTCTCGGGCAGCGCGTACGTGGATGTCTAGGGCCGTCCAGGGCCCGTCAGGTGCGCGGTCGAGGCGATGTCCACGACGGACAGGCCGTCGAGCGTGGTGATCGCGCAGGACGGCACGCCGTCGCGCAGCAACCCGGCCGGCACGGCGTCGTCACCGGCCAGGGTGCGCAGCAGGTCCACCGTCACCCCGCCGTGCGTGACGAGGGCGACCGGGCCGGGCACTCCTGCCAGGTCGAGCAGGCAGGCGCGCAGGCGCTCCGCCGCGGCACGGGAGGAGTCGCCGGACGCCGGGACGGCATCGCGGTCCCGCACCGAGGCGGCCCAGTCCGTGAGGAAGTCCTCCGCGGACTGCGACGGGTCCCAGTTCATCCGCTCCCGCAGGCGGGCGTCCTCCCGGACGGGCAGCCCCGTCCGGGACGCGATGATCGCGGCGGTCTCCCGCGCCCGGCGCAGCGGGCTGCTGAGAACGGCGCGCACGCCGAGGTGCCGCAGCCGGTCGGCGGTCCTGGCGGCCTGCCGCCGGCCCGCGGCGGTCAACCCCGGGTCGCCGGGCAGGCGTTCCTTCTCGGCGTGCTGCACCAGATGGAAGACGGTCACACCGGCAGAATGCGCCTCGAGCCCGTCCGCGGCCACCGCCCTGCGTCATACGGCCGTGAGCTCGCTCAGCTGCTCCGCCGCAACGGTGTTCCCGCTGTCGGCGAGGCGGCGCAGTTCGTCCATGTCGCCCTGTTCGGTGGCGAGTTCGATGAGCTGGTCGGTGGCGTCGCTGTTCCCGGTGTCGGCGAGGCGGCGCAGTTCGTCCATGTCGCCCTGTTCGGTGGCGAGTTCGATGAGCTGGTCGGTGGCGTCGCTGTTTCCGGTGTCGGCGAGGCGGCGCAGTTCGTCCATGTCGCCTTGCTCGGTGGCGAGTTCGATGAGTATGTCGGCGGCGTCCCGGTGTCCCGCGTCGGCGAAGGTGCGGAGCAGGTCCATGTCGTCGTGCTCGACGGCCAGTTCGATCACCTGGTCGACGGCGTCGCGGTCGCCGGCGTCGGCGAGGGCGCGGAGTCCGGCGGGAAGGTAGTCGGTCATGGTGCGGTCTCTCCTCGGTGTTCGTCCGGTGCGGGCAGGGTCCCGGCGGCCCGGAGGGCGTCGCGGTGGGCGTGCCACTCCTCCAGGAGCAGGGGGAGGCGCTCGCCGAGGAAGTCGGCGAGGGCGACCATCTCCTCCAGTGGCGCGCGGCGTTCGGCGGGGGCTTCGGTGAGCAGGGCCAGTCCCTCTCGGAAGAGGGCGGCGTGTTCCCGGTGGACGGCCGAGTCGAAGTTCTGCGGCTGCTGGCTCGCCGGGTCGAGGACCACGCGGTCCACCCGCTCGCCGGCGGCGCGGGTGCGGCGTGCCATCCGGTACGTCTCCAGCAGCTTGACGGCACCGGTGATCGCGCTGCGGCTCGCCAGCAGGGCGTCGCTCAGTTCGTCGATCGTCTGCTGGGCGGGGTCGCAGACGAACAGGTAGCCCAGCAGGCGCCCGGCCATCGGGGGGAAGCCGTACTGGCGCGCGTAGAAGCGGCCTACGTGGTCGGCGAATATCAGCTGGGCGTCGTGGGGCACGATGAAGACGATATCAGTACCGACTGAGATGACAGAAATTAGTGTCATATGAATTATCCCGGCATGACGTCCCTCGTGCCGGAACGGTGTGCAGCACCACCATGCGCCGCCCGGGCCCAGGTCATGGCGAACCTCCGCCGCGCCGCGCCGAGCGGACCGCACCGGCCGCCGTCAGGAGCCACGCCGCCACCGCCACCCAGAGCAGCACGCGCCCGAGCACGTCCAGCCCGGGGAAGCCGGTCGGCGCGGCGGCCGACAGGGCCGACACCGCGGTCATGCCGAGCGGGAAGACGGTGGCCCAGCGGCGGATGTCGTACCGCCGCCGGGGCCAGCGGAGTTCGGCGTAGACCAGCACGGGCAGCCACAGGAGCGCGGCGGCCAGCAGGACCAGGGCGGCGGCGCGCAGCGGGGCGTGCAGGGCCGGGGCCCAGCCGAGCGGGCCGTCGGGGTCGGCGGCGGCCGTCAGCCGGTCGCAGGCGAGCGCGACGATCGACAGGGCGCCGCCCGCGATCCAGTGGTCGCCGGAGCCGGTCCGGATCTGGTGCCGGTCGAAGCGCCCGAACGCCACTCCGTAGAGGGCGACGCCGAGCAGCGCGAACGCCAGCGCGGGCCCGCACAGCCAGTCGAGCCGCCGCGCGAGGGCCAGCGTCGCGGCGCCCACGGCCAGCGCCTCCGTGGCCACGCAGACGAGGAACACCACCCCGGGCAGCCCCCGCTGCCTGCCCCGGAGCACCGGCACGAGCAGCGCCGGCCACAAGGCCGCGGACAGGGCGAGCGCGGCCGCCGCGGCGGTCTGCAGGCCCTGCTGCGACAGGCAGGTGCCCAGGATGCAGGTGGCCGCCACCGCGGTCAGCGCGGGAGGTGTCAGCGCCTCCTTGCGCCAGCGTTCCGGGCAGTGCAGGAGCCGTACCGCGAACACCGCCGCGAGCGCGGCCCACAGCACGCCGGCGACCACGAGTGCCGCGACGGACAGCGTGCGGTGGCCGGTCAGCCCGAACCCCACGCTGATGATGGCGGTCGCCATCACGACGGTGCCGGCCGCGGGTGTCAGTAGGTTCACCGTGCCCACGGTGGGCCGTGCCGTGCCGCGGGGCACCTCCCCACGCCGTCGTACCGCCGTCCGGGCTGCGTCAGGCCTTCATGACGCGGGTGACCTTGCCCTGGAGCGTGGCCTGGATGTAGCACGTGCGGCTGTGGTCGCCCGTTCGGTAGAAGGACATGTAGCGCTCGTGGTCGATGAGGCCCGATTCGACGATCAGGTACAGGTACTGCGGGTGCGCCACTCCGCAGTCCCTCTCGGCCCGCTTCATCAGGGCGGGCAGTGCGTCCCAGTTGACGGAGTCGAGGTCGATCAGGGCGTCGTCGGGGTCGATGGTGCCGCCGGCCCCCCAGGGGCCCGCCTTGCCGTCGCGGTAGAGGGAGCCGTCGTAGATGGTCTTGTCGGACTTCGTGGGGGCGTCGAAGGTCGCGAAGTCCGGGTACAGGGTGAGCCTCAGCACCTTGGTACCGCCCGAGACCCCCCGGACGACGCCGGCCATCGAGCGGGCCCCCGAGACGCTGAGCAGCGTCCCGGCGGCGTCCGACGAGCTGGTGCCGCGGGGCGTCCCTGAGGTGTGCGCGCCGGCGTCGTTCAGGCCCGGCAGGAGGTTCCAGAGCAGGACGCCCGCGAGGGCGACCGCCGCGACGGCGCAGGCGCCGGCGACGGCCCGGCCGCGGCGGCGGGAAGGGCGGACAGGCGGGGTGCCCGTGGTCCGGTGGTCGCGCGTCGGCGGCGGCCCGTAAGCCGCGGGCACGGGTCCGAAGCCGGCCGGTACGGCGTCGGAGGGCGCCGGGTGAACCGGGGCCGGAACCGGGTCCTGCGGCCCGGAGGTCCCGGCGCGCCCGGCCTCCGCGAGCATCCGGTCGAGGCTTTCCGCGTCGGGCCGCGCGCCCGGGTCGCGTACGAGGAGTGCGTCCAGCACCGGGGCGAGGGGCCCGGAACGCGCCGCCGGCGGGAGGGGCTCGTCGAGGATCGCGACGAGCGTGGCGATGCTGGTCTCGCGGCGCAGCGGATGGGCGCCCTCCACCGCGACGTACAGCATCATGCCGAGCGACCACAGATCGGACGCGGGGTCGCCCTCCTTGCCGCGGATCCGTTCGGGGGCGATGTACTCGGGCGAGCCGATGAGGCCGCCGGTGGTGGTCAGCCGCGAGGCGTCGCCGAGCGTGGCGATGCCGAAGTCCGTGAGCACCGGGGTGCCGTCGGGCCGCAGCAGCACGTTCGCCGGCTTCACGTCGCGGTGCTGGACCCCGGCCGCGTGGGCGGCGCACAGCCCGGCGAGGACGCCGCGCCCGATACGGGCCGCCTCGTGCGGCGCCAGCGGGCCCCGTGCGATCACGTCCTGGAAGGTGCCGCCGGTGACCAGTTCCATGACCAGCCACGGGTGTGGAAGGTCCGCTGTGTCCACGATGTGGTGGATCGTAACGACGTTGGGGTGGTGCACCCGGGCCAGCGCGCGGGCCTCGCGCAGCACGCGCTCCCGCAGTTTCGCCGCCGCCCCGGGGTCGGTCTCCCCCAAGTCCGGGTCCGGCAGCCGGACTTCCTTCAGCGCGACCTCGCGGTGCAGCGCGGTGTCCCGGGCCCGCCACACCAGGCCCATGCCCCCGCCGCCGAGGCGTTCCAGCAGCTCGAACCGGCCGTCGACAAGGGGGGCGGGGGGTCTGCCGGAGTCGCTCGCCGTCATGGCGGTCATCGTACGGGCGCCACCCACGTCCGGGGACGCCTCTTGACCGACCTTGCCCGGATTCGGACTCCCAGGACGCGTTGTCACAGGTGGCGGATAGCCTGATCTCCGAAGCGCATGGGAAGGGTGGGGACACCGGGTCCCCTGCGGAGCACGTTGCACACCGAGCACACGGAACGAGAGCCGGAGGAGCGGGACATGCGGGCGGGAGAGCCGCGATGAGGCTGCTGCACACCTCCGACTGGCACCTGGGGCGGTCGTTCCACCGGGTCGGACTGCTGGACGCCCAGGCGGCTTTCGTCGACCACCTCGTGGCCACCGTGCGCGCGGAGGGCGTCGACGCCGTCCTCGTCGCGGGCGACGTGTACGACCGGGCGCTGCCGTCGCTGCCCGCCGTCGAGCTCTTCGACCGCACCCTGCACCGGCTCGCCGGCCTCGGGGTGCCGACGGTGATGATCTCCGGCAACCACGACTCGGGCCGCCGGCTCGGCGTCGCCTCCGGACTCATCGACCGCGCGGGCATCCACCTGCGCACCGACCCGGCCGGGTGCGCCACCCCCGTCGTCCTCGCCGACGCGCACGGACCGGTCGCGCTCTACGGGCTGCCTTACCTCGAACCCGCCCTGGTGCGCGAGGAGTTCGCCGTCGAGCGCGCCGGGCACACCGAGGTGCTGTCGGCCGCCATGGCGCGCGTGCGCGCCGATCTCGCCGAGCGCCCCGCCGGCACCCGCTCCGTGGTCCTGGCGCACGCCTTCGTCGCGGGCGGTGCGCCCAGCGACAGCGAGCGCGACATCACCGTCGGCGGTGTCGCCGCCGTGCCCGCCGGGGTCTTCGACGGCGTCGACTACGTCGCCCTCGGCCACCTCCACGGTGCGCAGACGATCACCGAGCGGGTGCGCTACTCCGGCTCCCCGCTGGCGTACTCCTTCTCCGAGGCCGACCACCGCAAGAGCATGTGGCTGGTGGACCTCGGCCCCGACGGCTCCGTGGCCGCGGAGCGGGTCGACTGCCCGGTGCCCCGGCGGCTCGCCCGGATCCGCGGCCGCATCGACGACCTGCTCGACGACCCCGCCCTCGCACGCCACGAGGACGCCTGGGTGGAGATCACCCTGACCGACGCGTTCCGTCCGCACGACGCCATGGCCCGGCTGCGCGAGCGTTTCCCGCACGCGCTCGCGCTCGCCTTCGAGCCCGAGCGCGCGGACGAGGACCCGCTCGCCTCGTACGCCGAGCGCCTGCGCGGCCGCAGCGACCGCCAGATCGCCGAGGACTTCGTGGCCCATGTGCGCGGCACCGCCCCCGACACCGCGGAACGGGCCGTCCTGCGCGACGCCCTGGACGCGGTCCGCACCGACGCCGCCCGCGCGGAGACCGACTGATGCGCCTGCACCGCCTGACCCTCACCGCCTTCGGCCCCTTCGCCGGCAGCCACACCGTCGATTTCGACGAGCTGTCCTCGGCGGGGCTGTTCCTGCTGCACGGCGCGACCGGCGCCGGCAAGACCTCCGTGCTGGACGGCGTCTGCTACGCCCTGTACGGAGGGGTCCCGGGCAGCCGGCCCGGCAACCGCCTGCGCAGCGACCACGCCGGTCCCGACACGCCGACGGAGGTCGTGCTGGACCTCACCGTCGGCGGCCGGCGGCTGGAGATCACCCGCCGCCCCGAGCAGCCGCGCCCGAAGAAGCGCGGCAGCGGTTTCACCATGGAGAAGGCGGTCACGCTGCTGCGCGAGCAGTCGGCTGGGCAGTGGCGCGCACTCAGCAAGTCGCACCAGGAGGCGGGGGAGGAACTGCTGCGGCTGATCGGCATGAGCCGCGAGCAGTTCTGCCAGGTCGTGCTGCTGCCGCAGGGCGAGTTCGCGACCTTCCTGCGGGCCACCGCCACCGACCGCGCCGCGCTGCTCGGGAAGCTCTTCGACACCCGGCGCTTCAAGGCGGCCGAGGAATGGCTCAAGGCCCGGCGCAACGCCGCCCAGGCGCGGGTGCGGGCGGGCGACGACGAGCTGCTGCGGCTCGCCCACGGGATGCAGCAGGCCGCCGGCGAGGGGGCGGAACGCCTGGAGGCATGGCTGCCCGAGGGCGCCGACGCGGGGCATCCGGATTTCGCCCCGCACGTCCTTCAGTGGGCGGCGGTCCTGCGGGCGGCGGCCCACGAGCGGGCCGCCGTCGCCGACCTCGCCACCACCGCGGCCGAGACGCGGCACGCGCGGGCCCAGCGCGCCGCCGAGGCCGTGCACGAACTCCACGCCCTCCAGCGGCGGCACGCCGCGGCGTCCCGCCGCGCCGGGGTACTGGCCGGGCAGAGCGAACTCCGGGACCGCGAGGAGGCGCTCCTGGAGACCGCGCGGCGGGCCGAGGGCGTCGGTCCCGCGCTGGAACTGCGGGACCGCGCCGCCGCCCGGCACCGGCGCGCCGCCGAGGAGGAGCGTGCCGCCCGCGCGGCCCTCCCCGGGGCGCTCGCAGGTGCCGGTGCCGAGCAGCTCACCGCGTACGGGAACGGCCTGCGCGAGGAGTTGGGGAGCCTGGCCGAGGCCGTCCGCGCCGAGCAGCGTGCGGCCGAACTCGCCGCCGAGCGCGCCCGGCTGGAGCGGGAGACGGATGCCGACGAGCAGTTGATCGCCGACACCGGCGCCTGGCTGGAGGAGTGGGAGGGGGCCCGTCCCGGCCACGAGCGCCGGATCGACACGGCCCAGTCCGCCACCACCCGTGCCGCAGAGCTCGCGGGCACCCTGGAGTCCTCCCGCCGCAAGCTCGCGGCCGCCCGTGAACGCGACCTGCGGGAGAGGGAGTTGCGGGACGCCGAGGAACGGCTCCGGGCCGCCCGGGACTCCGCCGCCGACGCTCGCGACCACTGGCAGGACGTCCGCGAGGCCCGGATCAACGGCATCGCCGCCGAACTCGCCACCCGGCTCCGCGACGGCCAGGGCTGCCTGGTCTGCGGGGCGACCGAGCACCCGCACCCGGCCACGCCCTCGGACCGGCAGGTCGGCCGCGCCGAGGAGGAGGCCGCCCAGGCCGCCCACCAGGACGCCGCCGCCGCCCGCGAGAACGCCCAGGCGCACGTCGCGCGCGTCACGGCGGCCCGCGACGCCGCCGTCGCCGAGGCGGGACGGACGCCCGAGGCCGAACTCGCGGCCTCCCACGCGGAACTGGAGCGCGCCTTCCGCGAGGCGTCCGCCGAGGCCGCGACGCTGCCCGAGGCCCGGCAGGCCCTCGACCGGGCCGTCGCGGAGCACACCCGGCGTACCCGGCTGCGGCACGAGGCCGAGAGCCGGGTCGCCTCCGTCGTCTCCCGCCGCGAGGTGCTGGACCAGGAGCACGCGGCGCTGACCGGACAACTGGAGCGGGCCCGGGGCGAATGCGCCACCGTCGCCGAACGCCGTGCCGCTCTCGCTGCGCAGGCCGAACGGATCACCGCCGCGGCCGGGGCCGCCCGTGCCGAGCAGGAGACCGCCCGCGCGCTCAAGGAGGCCGACGCGGGCCTCGCCGACGCCGCCTACCGGGCCGGGTTCGAGACCCCCGAGGCCGCCGCCGCGGCGCTCCTGCACCCGGCCGAGGTGCAGCGGCTGCGGCAGCGCGTGGAGGAGCGCCGCCGTGAGGAGACGGCCGTCACCGCGGAACTCACCGCGCTGGACGTCGCGGAGGCGGCCGCCCTGCCGCCCGCCGACCCCGAGGGCGCCCGGCGCGCCGTCGAGGACGCCACCGGCGGGCTGCGCGGTGCCGCGGCCCGTCAGGACGCGGCCCGTACGACCTGCGACGCCCTCGGCCGCCTCGGCGCCGAGGCGCTGTCCCGTACCCGTGAACTGGCGCCCGCCCGCGCCGAGTACGCACGGCTGCGCCGCCTGGCCGACCTGGCGACCGGGGCGGGCGAGAACACGCTGCGGATGGAGCTGGAGACCTATGTGCTGGCGGCCCGCCTCGAACAGGTGGCGGCCGCCGCGAGCGTGCGCCTGCAGCGGATGTCCTCCGGCCGGTACACCCTCGTGCACACCGACGCCCGCGCCTCACGCGGCGTCAAGTCGGGCCTCGGCCTGATGGCCGTGGACTCCTGGACGGGCACCGAACGCGACACCGCCACCCTGTCCGGCGGCGAGACCTTCTTCGCCTCCCTCGCCCTGGCCCTCGGCCTCGCCGATGTGGTGACCGACGAGGCGGGCGGGGCCCGGCTGGACACCCTCTTCATCGACGAGGGGTTCGGCAGCCTCGACGAGCAGACCCTCGACGAGGTCCTGGACGTGCTCGACGGGCTGCGCGAGCGGGACCGCGCGGTCGGCATCGTCAGCCATGTCGCGGACCTGCGGCAGCGCATCCCGGCGCAGCTCCAGGTCGTCAAGGGGCAGCGCGGTTCATCACTGCGCCACCGCGCGGCGGGCGAGCGGTGAGGAGTAGACGACGTTCGTCGTCACCGAACCGAGCCCGGAGACACGGCCGGTGATCTCCTCCAGGTGACGCATCGAACGGGCGGTGACCTTCAGGATGAAGCAGTCGTCGCCCGTGACGTGGTGCGCCTCCAGGATCTCGGGCGTCGAGGCCAGCAGGTCGTGGAACGGCTTGTAGTTGCCGTGCGGATAGCGCAGCCGGACGAACGCGAGGATCGGGCGGCCGATCCGGTCGAGGTCGACCACCGCGGAGTACCCGGTGATCACCCCGGCCTCCTCCAGTCGGCGCACGCGCTCGGTCACGGCGCTGGCGGACATCGCGACCGCCCGCGCGAGTTCGGCGTAGCTGGCCCGGCCGTCGTGCTGGAGCGCGTCCAGAATGCGCCAATCGGTGGCGTCAAGGGATTCCACGGTCATGGGCCGTGTCTAGCAGGGGATTCCCCGGCCGGGCAACCGTGAGGCCGGGGAACGTGCCTTCCGGGTGCCGGCCGCCGACCGTAGATTCCTGCTCATGACATCGACCTCCGCGCCTTCCGTGCCCGCCGCCGGCACCACCACCGACAACCCCGTGCTGCGGGTGCCGCCCGCCGCGCCCGCCGACGCCGCGGCCCACTTCGCGGCGAGCCTGGCCTTCCACACCGATGTCGCCGATGTCGCCGGCGCGCTGGCCGCCGGCGGCGACCCCGGCTTCGTGCTGGTCGACTCCCGCTCCGCCGAGGCCTGGGAGCAGGGGCACATCCCCGGCGCGGTCCACCTGCCGACCGCGCGGATCCCGCACGAGGCGCCCGCCCTCCTCGACCCCGCCGTCCCCGTCGTCGTCCACTGCTGGGGCCCCGGCTGCAACGGCGCCACGCGCGCCGCCCTCGCACTGGCCGGGCTCGGCTACCGGGTCAAGGAGATGCTCGGCGGCATGGAGTACTGGATCCGCGAGGGCCTCGCCTACGAGACGGCCGCGGGCAGCGAACGGCAGCCCGCCGACCCGCTCGCGGCTCCCGTCGCGGCCGGCGACTGCGGCTGCTGACGCTCGGCGCGAGCCTCACCGGGGGCCATGAACACGCCGTGCGAGATGCGGGGCTGTCCCGGCCCGCCGCCCGGCTGGGTGGCGGTGCCGGGCCTCGCCGTCGAGCCTGGCCGGTACGTCCGGGCCGACGGCCAGACGTTCAGCGGACAACGGAGGCGACGGGCCTACGGAAGAGGTGGTCCGGGGTCATCGCACGTGCCTATCTGGCCCCCCCCAACCGGCCGGGAGGGGGAGTACCCCGGCGCGGCACCGACCCCGCGGCGAACAGGGCGGGGCCTGCACTTACCGCGCCGGGTACGCGGGAGGGGCCGGTACCCCCGGGCCGACGGCCCGGTGTTCAGCGCACGACGGTGGCGACGGGCCGTCGGAAGCGGGCGTCGCCCGCCATCCCGGGCCCCTGCGCCGGGGCCGCGGCGCGCAGCACCACGTCGAGCACGGCATCTTCGTCGCAGGCGTAGTGCCCGCTCGCCCAGGCCGCGTTGGCCTCGACCACGGCCCAGTTCCCGGCAACACGACCGACGTCGACCACGACGGCGGAGGGCAGTGCGGGCACCCCGGGTGCGAACAGCCGCGCGGCGAAGTCCAGGACTCCGCCCCGCGCGGGGTCGGCGTCCAGCGGTGCCACGTCCAGCTCGCCGCCCGTCGCGTACCGGCTGCCCGTCAGCACCTGCCCGTCGCACAGGAAGAGCCGGTACTCCACGTCAAAGGCGACGATGTCGCTGACCAGCACCGGCGCGTCGTCGTCCACCGCGTCCGGCCCCGGCAGTCCGCTGCCGTCCCGGTACACGCGGGCCGGGAAGCTCTTGTCGTTGGGCGGCTTGACGAAGGCCGGCCGCCGCAGTCCGCGGGCCTCCGCCAGGGTGGTGAACTCGATATGACGTTGCGTCAGCTCCAGGGGTAGGCGGGCCAGCCAGTCGGCGTCCGCCTCCAGCAGGGCCAGCGACAGTCCCTGGTCGCCCGCGACCGCGTCGGCGAACAGCGGCCCGGCGTACAGGGACGGGCCGGGCGCGGTCGACAGCTCGGCCGGCACGCGCCACTCCCGCAGGGTGTGCGCGGGAATGCCGCGCCGGTGCGCGGCGGTCGCCAGCGCGCGGCCGGTGGCTGTGGTGCGCGGCGAGAGGAAGAGGGTGCGGGCCGAGGTGTTCACGAGGGTCGATGATGCCCCGGCGCACCGCCGGGCGACACGGATTTAGCTGCCGGTCAGGCGACGCGCCCGAACCCGGCGCGTTCCAGGACCCGTTGCGAGAGCCGGTTCGCCGGGGCGGTCGTGGCGAGCACCGTGCGCGCGTCGGCGCGGGTGAGTGCCCGGTGCGAGGGGACGCGGACGGCGTCGGTGGCCCGGTCGGCGCCGCGTGCCGACTTCTCAGGCGGCGCGCAGCCGCAGTTCGTAGGCTCGTTGTGCGTCGCGGTCCGCGACCCGCCCGAACCCGGCGCGTTCCAGGACCCGTTGCGAGAGCCGGTTCGCCGGGTCGGTCGTGGCGAGCACCGTGCGCACCTCGGCGCGGGTCAGCGCCCAGTGCGAGAGGACGCGGACGGCGTCGGTGGCCCAGCCGGCGCCGCGTGCCGACTCCGAGAGGTCGTAGCCGATCTCGACGACCCGGTCGTCGACGGAGGGCGGGCCGTGGAAGCCTATGCCGCCGAGGGCGAGGCCGTCCTCCGACCGCTGGATCACGAACAGCCCCCATCCCGGCGCGTACACCCCGGCCGCGGCCGCGATCGTGATCATTCCCGCGGCGAGGACGGTGCCCTCGCCGGGCCCGCCGTCGATCCACGACAGCCCGGCCGGTTTGCCGTCGGCGAGCCGGGCCGCCTCCGGGGGGAGCTGTTCGCGCAGGACGATCCGGCCGTGGGTGAGCACCAGGCGGCCCTCGTCGTGGCAGGCGTGCGGGATCATCGGGTGGCACCGTTCCTTCGGGGACCGGGGGTGCCGCTGAGGCGGCGCGGGCGGCGTGGGCGGTGGGGACCGGGGGCGCACGAGCGGGAAGGCTCGTGGCGCCCGCGCCGGCCGGGCGGCCGGCCGGTCCCGCGGACCCCGGGCACCCGGGCGATGTCCGTCCGTGCCACCCCGGTCGCGTCACGGCACGGACGGACCGGTGGACCCGTACAGAAGTCGAGCAACACCCCCATAGGTGCAGCCTATCCGCCCCGTGCCTCGTCAACAGGGCGTTACCGGACAGTCACTCGACGGAACGCGCCACACCGCCCGCGTCCCGCCGTCCGGCGGCGGTGCGGACCGCCGCCGGACGGGCACGGTCAGAGCCGGGACAGCTCGTCGACGAGGTCGTCCAGGCCCAGGGAGCCCTGGGACAGGGCGGCCATGTGCCAGGCCTTGGCGTCGAAGGCGTCGCCGTGGGCGGCGCGGGCGGCCTCCCGGCCCGCGAGCCAGGAGCGCTCGCCGAGCTTGTAGCCGATGGCCTGGCCGGGCATGCCGAGGTAGCGGATGATCTCGCTGTCGAGCATGGCGGCGCTGAGCCCGTTGTACGCACCGAAGAAGTCGCGGCCCAGCTCCGGGGTCCACGTCTCGCCGGGCCGGTACGGGCTGTCGTCCGGGATGCGCAGTTCCAGGTGCATGCCGATGTCGAGGATCACACGGGTGGCGCGCAGCATCTGGGCGTTGAGGTAGCCGAGGCGCCGGCCCGGGTCGGTGAGGAAGCCGAGTTCGTCCATCAGGCGCTCGGCGTACAGGGCCCAGCCCTCGGCGTTGGCGCTGACCTGGCCGATGGTGGCCTGGTAGCGGGAGAGCCGGTCGGCGACGTAGGCCCACTGGGCGAGCTGGAGGTGGTGGCCGGGGACGCCCTCGTGGTACCAGGTGCTGACCAGGTCCCAGACCGGGAAGCGCTCGCGGCCCAGCGTCGGCAGCCAGGTGCGGCCCGGCCGGGAGAAGTCGAGCGAGGGCGCCGTGTAGTACGGGGCGGCGGCGCTGCCGGGCGGGGCGATGCGGGACTCGACGTGCCTGACCGGCTCGGCGAGGTCGAAGTGCGTGCCGTCAAGCGCGTTCATGGCCTCGTCCATGAGGGCCTGGAGCCAGTCGCGCACCGCGTCGACGCCCTCGATCGCCTCGCCGTGCTCGTCGAGGTGGGCGAGCGCCTCCATCGGGGTGGACCCGGGCAGGACCTTCTCGGCCTCGTCGCGCATCTCCGCCTCGATACGGCGGAACTCCTCCCAGCCCCAGGCGTATGCCTCGTCCAGGTCGAGGTCGGAGCCGGTCCAGTAGCGCGCCCAGGTGGCGTAGCGCTCCCGGCCGACCGCGTCGGAGGTGCCCTCGACCGACGCGGCGTAGGAGTCGCGCAGCCAGTCGCGCAGCGCGGCCACGGCACCGGTCGCCATGGCGGCGCCCGCGTCCAGGTCGGTGCGCAGCGCCTGCGGGCCGTCCTTGACGAACTGGGTGAACCAGCTGCCCGCCTCGTCGTCCAGCCACTCGCCGAGCTGCACGACGACGGTGGCGACCTGCCGCGGGCCCGCCGGCAGCTTGAGTTCCAGGCCCGCCTCCAAGGAGGCCTGGTAGCCCGCCAGGGCCTCCGGCACCGCGCGCAGGCGGGCGGCGACGGCGGCCCAGTCCTCGTCGGTCTGCGTGGGCATCAGCGTGAAGACGTTGCGGACGGCGTGCACGGGGGAGTGCAGGTTGCTGACGGCGCGCAGGCCCTCGCCCGCCTCGTGGACGGCGAGTTCGGCGGTGAGCCGTTCGCGCAGCAGACGTGCGCAGCGGCGCTCGTCGTCGTCCGGCACCTCGGCGGAGTCGAGGGCGGCCAGGGTGCGCCGGGCGAGGTCCGCCTGGGCCTCCAGACCTGCCGGTGAGAAGTCGGGGAGCCGGTCCTGCCCGGTCCGGACGCCCAGGTACGTGGCGGTGATGGGGTCGAGTTCGGTGGCTGCGTCGACGTAGGCGTCGGCTACCGCGCGGGGCAGTGCGCTGCTGGTGGTGTCGGACATGGGCAACATCCTGGTACGGAGCGCCGGGCCGCGTCATCACCATTGCGGATCATATTGCTGACGCGGGCGGGAGCAGTGGTCCGCAGTCCCAGTGCTGGAAGATCAACCGGGTCTCCACGCGGGCCACTTCGGGCCGGGAGGTGAACTCGTCGACGACCAGGCGCTGAAGATCACCGGTGCTCGCGACGGCGACGTGCACGAGGTAGTCGTCCGGGCCGGTGAGGTGGAAGAGCGCGCGCGACTCGGGCAGTGCCCGCACCCGGTCCACGAACGGGCCGATCAGCTCCCGGCGGTGCGGCCGGACCTGGACCGACAGCAGCGCCTCCAGGGGCCGTCCGAGCCGGGCGGGGTCGACGCGCAGCTCGTGGCCGAGGATCACCCCGGTGCGTCGCAGCCGGTTGACCCGGTCGAGACAGGTGGACGGCGCGACCCCGCAGGCGGCGGCGAGGTCCCGGTAGGTCGTCCGGGCATCGTTCTGCAGGAGACGCAGGATCTCGAGGTCGACCGGATCCAGAAGCACAGAATCGGACACCGGCTGAAATTTACACGGGCCATCACCACTACGGGGCGGCAGCTGTTCAGCATCGGGCCATGGACACGACAGCCGCGCACTCATCCCGTTCCCGTGCCCTCGCCACCGAGGCCGTGCACGCGGGCCGCGAGGACCTCACCGATCTCGGCCTGCACGCCGTCCCTCTGGACCTGTCCACCACCTACCCCTCCCGGGACAGCCGCGCCGAGGCCGCCCGGCTGGACGACTTCGCCGCCACGGGCGCCGCCCTTCAGGGGCCGCCCGTCTACTCGCGTCTCGACAACCCGACGGTCGCCCGCTTTGAGACGGCGCTGGCCCGGCTGGAGGGCGCCGAGGCCGGTGTCGCCTTCGCCAGCGGCATGGCGGCGCTGACCGCCACCCTGCTGGCCCGGGCCGCCATGGGCCTGCGCCACGTGGTGGCCGTGCGCCCGCTGTACGGGTGCAGCGACCACCTGCTGACGGGCGGGCTGCTGGGCACCGAGGTCACCTGGACCGACCCCGCCGGCATCGCCGACGCCGTCCGGCCCGACACCGGCCTGGTGATCGTGGAGACCCCGGCCAACCCGACCCTGGCCGAGGTCGACCTGCGGGCGGTCGCCCACTCCTGCGGCACGGTGCCGCTGCTCGTCGACAACACCTTCGCCACCCCCGTCCTGCAGCGCCCGCTGGAGAGCGGTGCCCGGATCGTGCTGCACAGCGCCACCAAGTACCTCGGTGGCCACGGCGACGTCCTGGGCGGGGTCGTCGCCTGCGACGAGGAGTTCGCCCGCGTGCTCCGCAAGGTGCGCTTCGCGACCGGCGGCGTGCTCCACCCGCTCGCCGGGTACCTGCTGCTGCGCGGGCTGTCGACGCTGCCGGTCCGGGTACGGGCCGCGTCGGCCACGGCGGCCGCGCTGGTGGCGCGGCTGGCCGCGGACCCGCGGGTGGCGCGAGTGCACTACCCGCGGATCGGCGGCGCCATGGTGGCCTTCGAGGTGACCGGTGACCCGCACGAGGTGATCGCGGGGGTCCGGTTGATCACCCCGGCGGTCAGCCTCGGCGCCGTCGACACCCTGATCCAGCACCCGGCCTCGATCAGCCACCGCATCGTGGACGAGGACGACCGGCACGGTGCCGGCGTCAGCGACCGGCTGCTGCGGCTGTCGGTCGGGCTGGAGGACGCCGAGGACCTGTGGGACGACCTGGACCGGGCGCTCAGCGCAGCGGAGCGCTCGCCTCGGCCGGTGACAGCGTCGCGGTGATGACCAGGGTGCCGTCCTCGACCTGGTAGTCCAGCGGCAGGTCCAGACGGCGCATCGCCGCGATCATCCCGGTGTTGGTCGACCGGGTCACCGCGTACACGCTCTCGCACCCGGCCTCGACGGCCTGCGCGACCAGCCGGCGCAGCAGTTCCAGCCCGATGCCGCGGCGCTGCCAGGCGTCCTCGACGAGCAGCGCGACCTCGGTCTCGTCGCCGTCCCACAGCAGGTGGGCGAGGGCGACGACGCGGCCGGAGACCGTCTCCACGGCGAGGGTCCGGCCGAACCGCGGGCCGAGCAGGTGGGTGAGGTAGCGGTCCACGTCGGCGACCGGACCGTGGTAGCGGTGCGCCAGCGTGGCCGGTGAGCAGCGCCGGTGCAGGTCCCGGGCGGCCGCGAGGTCCTCGGGGCCGGCCCGGCGGACGGTGATCTCGTTGCCCTCGGGCAGGGTCAGGACGGCCCGGTGCCCGGGGACCCGGGCACCCAGCCGGTCGTCCAGTTCGACCAGCGCGCGGGCGCGGGCGAACTCGGTCGGGGTGAAGGGCAGGCAGGCGCGTTCCACGGTGATCGTCCCTCCGGCGGGGTCGCGCAGCCGCATGACGGTCTCCTCCAGCGCGTCCTCGGCGATGTCGCCGCCGGGCCGGCCGGACGGGGTGGACCTGATGGTGCAGCGGCCGAGCAACTGGCGCAGGGACAACGGAAGTTCGGCGGCGTCCATCGCGGTGCGGGTGGCGAGGGTCAGCATCCGGGTCGGGGTGTCGACGAGGTCGTGGGCGTCGGCGCGCTCGATCCAGGTGTCGCGGCCGCCGGCGGTGTCCGCGGTGCGGGTCAGTTCCCCGGCGGGCAGTTCCGCGGGGGCGCGCAGCAGGAACTCGTCGACGGTCCCGTCGGTCAGCGGGTGCGTCTGGAGGGTGAGGATGTCCACGTCCCGGGCGGCCAGTGCCGTGGCCACGGCGGCGAGGCTGCCGGGCCTGTCGCGCACGGTGGTGCGCATCCGCCACAGGGCCGTCCCGGCGCTGCGGGCGGGGTCGGGATCCCGGGCGGGGTCGGCGGCGGAGCTTTCCCCCGGCTCCGCCGTCCCGGTGGCGGCGGTGCCGCCGGCCGGTGGGGGTGAGTGGCCGCGGCGCCGTGCCCGCCACGTGTGGAGGCCGGCCGTGGCGATCAGGGCGGCGGCCGGGGTGTCCAGCAGAACGGCGCCGCCGGCTGCGTGCCGGGTGAGTCCGGCGAGTCCGGCGATGAGGTCGGCCGTCGCGACCGCGACGAGGAGCACGGCGAGCCCGACGGTGCCGCGATGCCAATGGTGGCGAAGCCGACGGGAGTTGGTCGTGGCGTACGTCAAATCTGGCATGCAAACACCATGCCGAACACGTGTTGCGCGATCGCGAACGCGCTGTGACCGACGGGTAAAGGGTGTTCCATGTCGATTAACTCCCCTTTTCAATAGTTTCGTCCTGCGACAATCGGCGCAGGCAACGTCCGTACCGGCGGGCGAGGACACGCTGAGTGACGCGCCCCAAGGGGCCCAGTAGACGCACGTACCACGCGCCGGGTCCACTGACGGCCGTCACATCAAGCCACACGGAGCCGTCCGCCTCCCGGCCGACGACGAACGACTCCTCGCCGCGCTCGGGGTGTCCGGCGAGCGTCCCGTACGCGAACCCGGCCCGCTCCGGGCCCCGTTCGGCCCACACCACCCGGCACGGAGCGCTCAAGGGGCCGAAGCGCAGCGGCGCCCGCACCCCCGGCGCGGCGTCCGGGGTGCCCGCGGGCACCCGCAGGCCCGCCGCGCGGTGCATCCGCCAGCCGAACAGGGCGCGGGTGGCGGCCGCCATGACCTCCGGACCCTCGCCGAGCCATGTGCGCTCCCGCAACCGGTGGAACCCGGGCGGGGTCGCCGCGCCGGGGTCCCTGGTGACGCCCGGGTGGTCGTAGGTCAGTTCGTCGGTCACGACCTGCATGTCTACCGCAGGACGTGGTCGTGCGGCCCCGGCGGGACGTGAATTCGTCCTCCTGCCCGGGGGATTTGCGTACGCCCGTGCAGTGGGCGCCGCGGTCCCGGCGGCGGACCGTACGGCCGCCGCCGGGACGCTCCTCGCCGCCCGGCCCGGCTACTGCCCGACCAGGCCCGGCCGGAGCACCTTGGTGAACAGGACGCTGCCGTCCTGCTCCCGCAGACGGACCGTCAGGTCCCCGGAGTGGCCGTCGATGTCGACCTGGCCGAAGAACTGGTAGCCCTCGGCCGGCGAGACGTTCGCGGCGGTCGGGGCCTTCACGAAGACCCGCTCCGGGCCGAACGTGCCGTCCAGCGCGCTCGCCGGGAAGGCGCCCGCGTTGAGCGGGCCGGAGACGAACTCCCAGAACGGCTCGAAGTCGGCGAAAGCGGCACGCGAGGGCTGGTAGTGCTGCGCCGAGGTGTGGTGGACGTCGGCGGTCAGCCACACCGTGCCGGTGATCCGGCGGTGCTTGACGAAGCGCAGCAGCTCGGCGATCTGCAGCTCGCGCCCCAGCGGCGCGCCCGGGTCGCCCTGCGCCACGGCCTCGATGTTCGGCAGCCCCTCGGTGCTGTCCGGCACGACCAGGCCGATCGGCATGTCGGCGGCGATGACCTTCCACACCGCGCGGGACCGCGACAGCTCGCCCTTGAGCCACTCCAGTTGCTCGCGGCCCAGGATGCCCTGCGGGTCGCGGGTCTGGTCGTCGGGGGAGTTGGCGTTGCGGTAGGTGCGCATGTCGAGCACGAAGACGTCCAGCAGCGGGCCGTGCCGCAGCACGCGGTGGACCCGGCCGCCGGAGCCCGGGCGCAGCGTGGAGACGGGGAAGTACTCGCTGAACGCGCGGCGGGCGCGGGTCGCGAGGACGTCCACGCTCTTCTCGGTGTAGCGCGGGTCCGAGGCCCCGACGACCTCGCCCGGGTACCAGTTGTTGCGCACCTCGTGGTCGTCCCACTGGATGATCGAGGGCACCTGGGCGTTGAACCCCCGGAGGTTCCCGTCCAGCAGGTTGTAGCGGAAGTTGCCGCGGAACTCGGCCAGCGTCTCGGCGACCTTGGACTTCTCCACGGTGGTGATGTTCCGGTAGGCGGTGCCGTCGGGCAGCGCCTGGGTCGCGGCGATCGGCCCGTCGGCGTAGATGTTGTCGCCGCTGCACAGGAAGAAGTCGGGGTCCAGGCACCCCATCGCGTCGAAGATGCGGTAGCCGCCGATGTCGGGGTTGATGCCCCAGCCCTGCCCGGCCAGGTCGCCGGACCACACGAAACGCACCCCTGCCCGCCGGCTCCGGGGTGTGGTCCGGAAGGTGCCGGAGACCGGCTCGCCGGTGCGGCGCGGGTCGTGCGGGTCGGACAGCAGCACCCGGTAGTGGATCTGCTCGCCCGACGGCAGGCCGTGCAGCCGGGTCGCACCGGTGAAGTCGGTGTCCGGGCCGACCAGCGGGCCGGTCCAGCGGCGCGCGTTGCGGAACGACCCCGTCGCGGAGGTCTCCACGATCATCCGCGCCGGGCGGTCCGAGCGCACCCACACCAGGCCGCCCGTCGCCGTCACGTCACCGCTCTGCACGCCGGACGTCGCCGTCGGCCGCCCCGACAGGGCCAGCGCGGGAGCGGCCGCCGCCGGGACCAGCAGCGCCCCCGAAGCGGCGAGCCCGCCCCGCAGCACTGCGCGCCGCCCGACGCCGCTTCCTGTTCCGTTCGCCATCGTGACCTCCAAAGTCCGCAAAAAGTGGGCCGTCGAGTGTCCGCGACCGTTCCTACTCGTGCCGTGTGCCGTCGGCCCCAACGACCGGTGAACAACCGGCCGGTACCTTGCCGGGCGTGGCGGCCCGCGACGCCACCGCGAGCCCCGCGCACCGCCCGCGCCCGCGGAAACCGCTGGTCACGCCGGGCCGCGCCGCCATACGATGTGCGGCATTCGGCGGCCGCGATCACCAGATCGCCCTACCCGCGCCGCCCCCTCCGGGGCCTTGCCGGCGCAGACACCATGACTGCAGACGAGACACCGCACACCTTCCAGGTCGACCTGCGCGGCCTGGTGGACCTCCTCTCCCACCACCTCTACTCCAGCCCCAAGGTCTACCTGCGCGAACTGCTCCAGAACGGCGTCGACGCCATCACCGCGCGCCGTGCCGAGCAGCCCGGGGCACCTGCGCGCGTGGAGCTGTTCGCCGACGGGGAGCGGCTGCGCGTGGAGGACACCGGCATCGGCCTGACCGAGGCCGATGTGCACAACCTGCTGGCCACCATCGGCCGCAGCTCCAAGCGCGACGGACTGGAGTCCGCCCGCGCCGAGTTCCTCGGCCAGTTCGGCATCGGCCTGCTCGCCTGCTTCGTGGTCGCCGACCGGATCCGGGTCGTCAGCCGCTCCGCCCGTGTGCCGGACGCGCCGCCCGTGGAGTGGACGGCCCGCGACGACGGTTCGTACACCGTCCGCACCCTGCCCGACGAGGCCCGCCCCGAGCCCGGCACCACCGTGCACCTCACCGCCCGGCCCGGCAGCGGCGAATGGCTCACCGAGGAGCGCGTGACCGCGCTCGCCAAGGACTTCGGCTCGCTGCTGCCGTACGACGTGCGGGTCGGCGGCACGCCGGTGACCGAACGGCCGCCGGTGTGGGAGCGCCCGCACCCCGGCCCGGCCGCGCGGCGCGTGGCGCTCGCCCGCTACTGCCACGAGCGTTTCGGCTTCAGCCCGCTGGACGTCATCGACCTCGACGTCCCGCTCGCCGGGGTACGGGGAGTGGGCTACGTGCTGCCCGCCGCCGTCAGCCCTGCCCAGCGCGCCGGGCACCGCGTGCACCTGAAGGGCATGCTGCTCACCGAGCGGGCCGACGACCTCCTGCCCGACTGGGCGTTCTTCGTCCGGTGCGTCGTCGACACCGACAGCCTGCGGCCGACCGCCTCCCGCGAGAGCCTGTACGCCGACGAGACCCTGGCCGCCGTCCGCGAGGCACTGGGCGAACGCGTCCGGGCCTGGCTGACCGGCCTGGCCGCGGGGGAGCCCGAGCGGCTTGCCCAGTTCCTGTCCGTGCACCATCTGGGCGTCAAGTCCCTGGTCCGGTACGACACGGACATGCTGCGCACGATGCTGCCGTGGCTGCCGTTCGAGACCACCGACGGGCAGCTGTCGCTGGAGGAGTTCGCCCGCCGCCACCCCGTCGTGCACTTCACCCGCACCGTCGAGGAGTTCCGGCAGGTCGCGCCGATTGCCGCGGCCCAGGGCATCGGCGTCGTCAACGGTGGCTACACCTACGACGCCGACCTGGTGGAACTGCTGCCCGCGGTCCGGCCCGGCACCCCCGTCGCCGAACTCGACGCCGACACCGTCACCGCCCACCTCGACGCCGTCGACCCGGCCGAGGAACTGGCCCTGTCCGGCTTCCTGGCCGCCGCCCGGGCCCGCCTCGACGCCCTGGGCTGCGACGTGAGCCTGCGCGCCTTCCACCCCGTCACCGTCCCCGCCCTGCACCTGGACGACCGGTCCGCGCGGCACGAACGCGCCCGCGCCGAGGAGGAGGAGCAGGCCGGCGAACTGTGGGCCGGCATCCTCGGCGCCCTGCGCGGCGGCGCGCCCCGCGCCCGGCTCGTGCTCAACCACCTCAACCCGCTGGTCCGGCGCATCAGCGGCTTCGGCGACGCCGAACTCGCCGCCACCGCCGCCGAGGCGCTGTACGGACAGGCGCTGCTGATGGCCCAGCGCCCGCTGCGCCCCGCCGACTCCGCGCTGCTCAACCGCGCCTTCCTCGGCCTGCTCCAATGGGCCGCCCGCACCGGGGACGACCCCGGCTCCGACCCCAAGCCCCATGCCGCCGACGGCGAACAGGAGGACGGCCGATGAGCACCCAGGACCCCGCGGTCGCGGCCGTGCACCGCGCTCTGGCCCACAACCGCGACGAGCCCGAGGGACGGGCCCGCAACGCCGGCGCCGAGCGCCTCGTCGCCGAGGCCGAGGCCACCGGCGACACCCCGCTGCTGCTCGACGCCCTCTTCAACCTCGCGAGCGCCTACACGTACAGCAGCGAGCGGACCAAGTTCTTCGTGCCCTTCGCCCGGTTGCTGCGCATGTGGGACGCGCAGCCGGCCGACTTCGACAGCTCCACCACCAGTCAACTGCACTGGATATTCAAATGGGTCGCCGGCGTGATGCTCGACCAGCCCGACGTCCCGCTCGCCTCCATCGAGAAGTGGCAGAGCGAGATGGAGCACCGCTACCGGCTGGCCGGGCACTCCGAACGCGCCGTGCGGCAGGGCGACTTCCGCATCGCGCGGCACCTCGGCGACACCGGCCGCGCGGAGGCCGCCTTCGCCGCCTGGCTCGCCGCCGACCGCGACATCATGGCCGACTGCCACGCCTGCGAGCTGCACGGCCAGGGCACCTGGCAGGCCGACCTCGGCCAGGACGCGCAGGCGCTGGCCACCTGGGAACCCGTGCTCCAGGGCACCTACACCTGCGCGCACGAACCGCACCATGTGCTGGCCTCCTCGCTGCTGCCCCTGGTCCGGCTCGGCCGGCTCGACGAGGCACGCGCCCACCACCTGCGCGGCTACCGCATGGCGCGGTCCATGGAGAGCATGCGCGGCGCGGTCAGCAGCCACGTCGAGTTCTGCGCGCTCACCGGCAACGAGGCCCGCGGCCTGGAGATCCTCGCCGAGCACCCCGCGTACTTCACCGACGAAGGCGACCCGGACACCCACCTGGACTTCCATGTGGCCACCGCGCTTCTCATGCGCCGCCTCGTCGACCTCGGCCACGCCGGCCGTGCCGTCCCGGGCCCGGCCGGGTCCTCCTGGACCGCCGGCGAGATGCTCGCCCACGCCGAGCGGGAGGCGGGTGCGCTCGCCGCGCGCTTCGACGCCCGCAACGGCAACGACGCCGTCGGCCGCCGCGTGCGCGAGCGGCTCGGCCGACGCCCGCTGGTGGACCGGCTCCCGCTCGGCGTCCGGGCGCAGCGCCTGACGACGCCCGAGCGGCCGCGGACCGCCGCGGCGGCCCCCGAGCCCGCGGCGGCCGCCCCCGCCGACGTGCCCGCGCTGCTCGCGGAGGCGCGCCGGCTGACCGGGATCCAGCACCCCGGGGCGGGCGCCGCATGGGCCGCGCTGGCGGGTGCCGCCGAGCGGACCGGGACGGAACTCGACGCCCGCGCCCGTGCGGAGATCGCCGACCACGCGGGCATCGACGCCTTCCAGGACCCCGGCACGGCCGTGCCGTACTTCGAGACCGCGGCGGAGCTCTTCGAGGCCGCGGGCGATCCGGGCGAGGCCGCCGCCTGCCGTGCCCGGGCCGCCTGCGCGACCGCGCTCGGGGACCCCACGGACCCCGCAGACCCCGCGGACGAAGCCCTGGCGGCCCTCGACGCCGCCTGCGACGCCCTGCGCGCACTGCACGCCGCGGGCAGGGCGACGCCGCGCCAGCTCAGCGGGGCGCTGCTGGCCCGCGTCCGGCTGCGGGACCCCGGAGCGGAGGCCGAGGAGGAGGTCGCCCGGCTCGTCGCGTTCGCCGAGGAGCACCGCGACGCGGAGCGCATGGCCTCCCGGCTCGCGGACGCCCTCGTCCTCCAGGCCCGCCTGACCGCCTCGCGCGGCGACGTGACGACCGCCGCCGCGCTGTTCGCACGGGCCGCCGCCGTCCGTCACGACGCCGGGCTGCCCTGGTACGCGGCCGAGGCGGAAGCGCTGCTCGCCGACCTCTCCCTCCAGTGCGACGACAATGCCACCGCCGAGACGTCGGCCCGCGCCGCGCTCGACCACGGCGATGCCTACTTCGAACCGGTGCAGCGCGCCCACCTGCACACCGTCCTGGCCTCGGCGCTCGCTGCCGGCGACCGGAACGACGAGGCGGCCGGGCACGCCCTGGAGGGCGCGCACTGGGCCGACGAGGCGGGCGAGGCCGAGGGACTGGGCGCCTGGGCGCGGCTCGTCCTGGGCGGCGCGCAGCTGCGGCAGGGCCGGACCGCCGAGGCGGCCACCGTCCTGGAGACCGCGCTGCCGGACCTGGAGGCCGCGCACCACCAGGGCCGGGTCGTCCAGGCCCGCTGGTGGCTGGGCGAGTGCCTTCAGGACCTGAACGAGCCGCGCGCGGCCGCGGAGCAGTTCCTGCTCGCCGCGGAGATCGCCAAGGGCTGGGACGAGCAGCGGGACCACGCCGTCCTCGCCCATCTCGCCGCCGACTGCCTGGAACGGGCCGGCCTGGCCGGCGAGGCCGTCCGCGCCTACGCCCGCGCCGAGGAGCTGTGGCGCGGCCTGGAGCGCCCGGCGCAGGTGGTCAGGACGCTGCGGGCGCGGGCCTGGATCACCCTGGGCGACGGTCAGGGCGGTGTCGCGGAGGGCCGACGCCTCATGCAGCGCGCCGCCGCCGAGGGCGAGGCGGCACTGGAGGCCGCGACGGCCGCCGGTGACCTGGCCGAGGCGCACCACCTGCGCACGGAGCTGGCCGGTACCTACCGGCAGAGCGGCGAGCTGGTCGTCCGTGCCTGCGCCCACGAGCCGGGCGACGCGGAGGACGACGGCTCCGCGCGCACGGCGTACGAGGAGGGCGTGGCCTTCGCCGAGCGTGCCGCCGAGACCTTCGGGCCGGGCGACGACCGCAGCGCCGCCCAGCTCATGGCGGCCTGGCTGGAGGCCGACCTCGGGCTGCCGGGACGCGCGGTGGCCCGGGCCCGTGAGGTGCTGGCCGGCTACGCGGGCCGGGAGGGCGCGATCGCCGAGCGGCGCGTCGCCGAGGCGAACGCGCTGATCGAGTACGCCGAGGACGCGGGCCGTGCGGGGGACGCCGGGGACGCAGAGGCCGCAGTGCACGGCGAGAGCGGGGACGCCCAGGGGGACTAGTCTGAATGGTGGCTTTTGTCGCTACATCCGGTTCGCCCGGCGACCGAGGAGGCCACCGTGACAGCAGAAGCCCCCGCATCCCCGTCCGCGCTCGCGGGCGGCGACCGGTACCTGCCGATCGCCGCCCACGGACTCATCGGCGACCTGCGCAGCGCCGCCCTGGTCGGCACCGACGGCACCATCGACTGGTACTGCTGCGGCCGGTTCGACGCACCCAGTATCTTCGCGTCGATCCTCGACGCCGACCGCGGCGGGAGCTTCGAGCTGGCCGCCGACGTACCGGCGCTGACCAAGCAGTTCTACTTCCCGGACACCAACGTCCTCATCACCCGCTTCTTCGCCGAGGAGGGCATGGGCGAGGTCCAGGACTTCATGCCGGTCGTGGACGACTCCCACGACGAGGGCCGCCACCGGCTGATCCGTCGGGTGGTCTGCGTGCGCGGACTGCTGCCGTTCCGGGTGCGGGTCTCCCCGCGCTTCGTGTACGGCACGGTGCCGCACACCACGCACATCCACGGGGTGCAGGCGATCTTCGAATCCTCGGTCCAGACCCTCTCGCTGACCTCGGGGGTGCCGATGGAGACCGACGGCACCGACGTGTGGGCGCAGTTCAAGCTCGCCGAGGGCGAGACCGCAGTCTTCGCGCTGGACCAGATCGGCGAGGGTGTCGAACTGCGCGGCTGCCCGCTGACCGAGGCCGAGGGCGAGTTCGAGGCCACCGTCCGCTACTGGCGGCACTGGCTGTCCAAGTCCCGCTACCGGGGCCGGTGGCGGGAGATGGTCCACCGCTCGGCGCTGACGCTCAAACTGCTCACGTACGCGCCCACCGGGGCCATCGTGGCCGCGCCGACCACCAGCCTGCCCGAGCGCATCGGCGGCGAGCGCAACTGGGACTACCGCTACGTGTGGATCCGCGACGCCGCGTTCTGCGTCTACGCCCTGTTGCGGCTGGGGTTCACCGACGAGGCCGAGTCCTTCATGCGCTTCCTGTCCGAGCGGGTGGCCCTCGGGCCCTGTGGGGACGACGGCAGCGGGCCGTGCGACGGACCGCTGCAGATCATGTACGGCATCGACGGCCGCACCGATCTGCCCGAACGCGAACTCCCGCACCTGGAGGGCCACCGGGGCTCGGCGCCGGTCCGGATCGGCAACAGCGCGGTCGGCCAGCTCCAGCTGGACATCTACGGGGAGCTGATCGACTCCCTTTACCTCTACGACAAGTGGGGAGCGCCGATCTCCAGTGCCCACTGGGACACCGTCTGCGGCCTCGTCGACTGGGTCGTGGACAACTGGGACCAGCCCGACGAGGGCATCTGGGAGACCCGCGGCGGCCGCAAGAACTTCCTCTACTCGCGCGTGATGTGCTGGGTGGCGATCGAACGGGCGATCCGCATGGCCAACCACCGGGGCCTGCCCGCCGACCACGCCCGCTGGTGCGGGGCCCGGGACACGATCTACCGGCGGATCATGCGCGAGGGCTGGTCCGAGGAGCGCGGCGCCTTCACGCAGGCCGAGGGCGAGGACGTGCTCGACGCGTCCGTGCTGATGATGCCGCTCGCGAAGTTCATCTCGCCGACCGACCCGAAGTGGCTGTCCACCCTCGACGCGCTCGGCAAGGACCTCGTGTCGGACTCCCTGGTCTACCGGTACGACCCGATGGCGAGCCCGGACGGACTGCGCGGCGAGGAGGGCACGTTCTCCATCTGCTCGTTCTGGTACGTGGAGGCCCTCACCCGGGCGGGCCGCGCCGACGACGCGCGCCTGGCCTTCGAGAAGATGCTCACCTACGCCAACCACCTGGGCCTGTACGCCGAGGAGATCGACCGCACCGGCGAACAGCGCGGCAACTTCCCGCAGGCCTTCACCCACCTCGCCCTGATCAGCGCGGCCTTCAACCTCGACAAGGCACTGGGCTGACGGCGGCGCCCGGGCGCCGGTACCGGTGAGCGGGGCGGCGTCGGCGTGTCCGCGACCGGCCAGGCCGATCTGTACTGGCGTGACGGCGCGGCCCGGCCTGTGCGGCCGGCTCCGAGCGGGCAGGGGCGGCGGACCGCGACCGCGGCGAGCTGGCCTGCACCGCCCGCCTGCTGCGGCCGATCAGGCGGCGCTGTCGAGTTCGGAGCGGGCAGCGACGGTGGCGTTTCTGCGGCGGCGGACCGCGACCGCCACGTGGCCGGGGCCACCGGTGGCGGAGCCGAGAGCGGGCGGCGGCCAGTACGCCGACCATGGCGGGGAAGCCGAGGCGCGCGCCGAGCGCGGCATCGGTGAGCGGGCCGCAGGCGACCCCGAGGGGCGAGGCGGCCGGGCCGATTCGCGCTGGGCTGACGGCGCTGCCCGGCCTGTGCGGTCCGGGCCAGGCGGTCAGGCGGCTCGGCCGAGTTCGGGGTGGGCGGCGACGGCGGCGTTCCGACTGCGACGTGTCCGCGGCTGCCAGCGGCGAAGAGCCGGCGTACCCGGCCCAGCACGGCGTGAGCGAGTCCGAGGGGGGAGGGGGAACCGGCGTGAACGGCCCGCCGGCCGCAGGCGACCCCGAGGGACGAGGCGGCCGGGCCGATTCGCACTGGGCTGACGGCGCTGCCCGGCCTGTGCGGTCCGGGCCAGGCGGTCAGGCGGCGCGGCCGAGTTCGGGGCGGGCGGCGACGGCGGCGGCGTTCCGGCGGCGGCGGACCGCGACCGCGATGCGGGGGCTGCCGGCGGCTGCCAGGAGTGCAGCGGCCAGTACGCCGACCATGGCGGGGAAGCCGAGGCGCGCGCCGAGCACGGCTCCGGTGAGCGGGCCGCGGGCGACCCCGAGGGGCGAGGCGGAACCGGCGTACACCGCCCACCGGCTGCGGACGGCCGGGCCGATCGGCTGTGGGCTGACGGCGTGGTTCGGCCGGTGTCGTCCGGGCCTGGCGGCGGCGGCGTTCCGACCGCGACGCGCCCGCGGCTACTGGCGGCGGAGCCGGCCCAGCACGGCCGTCGAGGCCGATCCGCACTGGGATGAGGGTGCGGTCCGGACCCGGACGGTCAGGCGGCGCGGCCCAACTCGGAGCGGGCGGCGACGGCGGCGGCGGACCTGCGGCGGCGGACCGCGATCGCGACGCGGCCGGGGCCGCCGGTGGCGGAGCCGAGGGCGACCGCGGTGAGCGGCACGGCGGCGGCCAGGAGCACACCGGCGAGCACGCCGCCCATCGCGGGGAAGCCGAGGCCCGCGCCGAGCACGGCGCCGGTGAGCGGGCCGCAGGCGACCCCGAGGGACGAGGCGGAACCGGCGTACACCGCCCACCGGCCGCGGCCGTCCAGCGAGGCGGCCAGGCCGATCGCGTAGGAGAGCACCACGGGATAGAACGTGTTCCACAGGATCTCGCCGGCGGCGAAGGCCGTCGCGTCGTGCGCCGAGGAACTGACCGCCACACAGCCGGCGATCAGCGCGGTGCCGAGGCCCACCGGCAGCGCGCGACCGAGGCGCGGGCCGAGCGCGCCCGCCGCGGTGACCCCGAGCAGCCCGCCGCCGAGGGCGACCGCGAAGACCACGCCGAGCGCCGCCTCCGACAGCCCGACCCGGTCCAGGCCGATGCGGCCGCTCACGCCCCACAGCGCGTTCTGCGCCATCGACCAGCACAGCATCGACGCCGCCAGCACCAGGCCGGAGCGGCGGTGCGGCAGCGGACCGGCGGCCTCGGACCGGGACGCGGTGACGGGGGCGGCGGACAGCCACCGGGTGAGCGGCAGGACGAGCAGGGCCGTTGCGCCGATGGCGGCCAGCGGCAGGGCGTGGCCGCCGCCGAGCGCCGGCAGGACGAGGTAGAGCGCGCCGGCCACCGCGGAGGTGGCCAGCAGGCCGAGCACGGTGACCCGGTGCGGTTCCCGCTGCCCGGCGATGCCCACGGCGGCCACCGCCGTCGCCGTACCGGACCCGAAGCCCCCGGCGACGCAGCCGGCCACCACCAGGGCGACGTGGTGCGTGGCGGCGGCCGTGGCGAAGCCGCCGGCGATGAGCAGCAGACCGCACCTGGCCAGCCGTGCCCGGCCGATCCGGTCGACCCGCGAGGCCAGCAGGAACCCGGCGCAGGCGGAGGCCAGCAGCAGCGCGCTGCCGACGGCGCCGGCCTGCGAACCGCTCAGGGCGAGCCCGGTGGTGAGCCGTCCGACGACGGTCGGCATCAGGTACGGGGCGAGGTAGCCGACGCAGAAGAGGGCGACGAGCGGCAGCAGGGCGCGCGGGGGCGCGGTCCGCGAAGACATGGGCGTTCCTGATGGACGGCCGAGGACTCGGCGACAAGCGTGGGGGAGGAGCGACCGTCGACGGACAGGAACGCGCAACCATGTGTATCAAGCACCTAGGGGTGCGGTTAAGAGGGGGACGGCAACTCAAACCTGTCGTTGCGCAATTGAGACCGAACATTCGCGTGTACCCCGCACGCGACAGCCGCCGTCCGCCTGCCCGACAGCCGCGCTTCACCCGCGCGAGGGGCTGGGCCGTCCGGCCGGTCCGGGCGCCGGCGCGGGAGTGCCGCACCTCACACCGCCCGCACGGACCGCGGCGGGAACTACGGCGGTCCGCCCGTAGTTCGAACAAGTACGGGCCGTCGCGCGGAGCGCCGGCCCGGCCAGCGGCCCCGACCGGGGGCCCCCGTCCCGGTCGGGGTCTTCTTCACCGCCGCGACCGCCGCGCGGCTCCGCCGCGCGACGGCCGCCCCGCGGTCACCGGACGGGTCACTTCACGCCGAGCAGCTGCTCCAGTGGATCGATCGCGAAGTACACCACGAAGAGCGCCGACACCGCCCACAGCAGCCAGTGCACCTGCCTGGCCTTGCCCAGCACGGTCTTCAGCACGACGTACGCGATGAAGCCGGCACCGATGCCATTGGTGATCGAGTACGTGAACGGCATCACGGCGATCGTCAGGAAGGCGGGGAGGGCGACCTCGAAGTCGTCCCACCCGATGTTCTTGACCTGCGTCATCATCAGGAAGCCGACCGCCACCAGCGCGGGCGCCGCCGCCTGGAGCGGCACGATGGTCAGCAGCGGGCTGAGGAAGAGCGCCACCGCGAACAGCCCGCCGGTGACGAGGTTGGCGAAGCCCGTGCGCGCGCCTTCGCCGACACCGGCCGCCGACTCGATGTAGGCGGTGTTGGAGGACGCGGAGGCCGCGCCGCCCGCGACCGCCGCGGCGCCGTCGATCAGCAGCACCCGGCCCAGGTTGGGGACCCTGCCCTCCTCGTCCAGCAGGCCGGCCTCGGCGGTGATGCCGACGACCGTGCCCATGGTGTCGAAGAAGTCCGACAGGATGAGGGTGAAGACCAGCAGCACGGCCGTGATCACGCTGATCTCGCCGAAGGCCCCGAAGAGACTGAAATGCCCGAGCAGCCCGAAGTCCGGCGCCGCGAAGACGTCGTCCGGCACCTTGGGCGTGGTCAGGCCCCAGCTCTTGATGTCGGCCACCGCGTCGACGACGATCGCGACCACCGTCATCGTCACGATGCTGATGAGGATGGCGCCCTTCACCTTGCGCGCCAGCAGTGCGACCGTCAGCAGCACACCGAGGCAGAAGACCAGCACAGGCCAGCCCGACAGCGCGCCGCTGCCGCCCAGTTGGACCGGGACGGTGGTGTTGGCGGCGTCCGGGATGCGGCTGACGAAACCGGCGTCGACGAAGCCGATGAAGGCGATGAACAGGCCGATGCCGACGCTGATCGCCTGTTTCAGCGGCTGGGGTATCGCGTGCATCACCGCCTCCCGCAGTCCGGTGACCACCAGGACGCAGATCAGCAGGCCCTCCAGGACGACCAGGCCCATCGCGTCGTCCCAGCTCATCAGGGGTGCGATCTGGAAGGCGACCACCGCGTTGAGGCCGAGGCCGGCCGCGATCGCCAGCGGGAGGTTGCCGCCGACACCCATGATCACGGTCATGACGGCGGCCACCAGCGCGGTGGCGGTGACCAGTTGACCCGTTGACAGGACGTGCCCGAACTTGTCCTTCGCGCTTCCCAGGATGATCGGGTTGAGCACGAGGATGTAGGCCATCGTGAAGAAGGTGGCGAAGCCACCGCGGATCTCCCTGCCGAAGGTCGACCCGCGCTCCCCGATGCGGAAGTAGCGGTCAAGTGGGTTGCCTGGCGCGGGCGGTGAGCCCTTCGCCACGTCGGTGGCCTGCGCGGACATGCTGCTCCTCGGGGTGCGGCGATCGGTCGGCCTGCTGGTTGGGGGGATTGTGTACGCCCGGCGGACGGTTCGGGTTTTGGAAGTGTTTCCTTGCGCTAACGAATGTGTACCGCTCAACCGGCACGGCGACGAGGGGCGTTGAGGGCGGCCGCTCGCACGGTTCCCCCCGCCGTGCCGGTCTGCCGGGTGCCCGGAAGAATGGGAGGCGTGGGAGACGACACCGCCGCCGCAGCGGTCTTCGAGGAGCACCGTCCCGTCCTGACGGGCGTGGCCTACCGCATGCTCGGCCGCTTCGCCGACGCCGAGGACGTCGTGCAGGAGGCGTGGCTGCGCTGGGCCGCCGCCGACCGGGACGCGGTGCGCGAACCGCGCGGCTACCTGGTGACCGTCACCACGCGGCTCGCCATCGACCGCCTGCGGCAGGCGCAGTCGCGGCGCGAGGCGTACGTCGGCCCGTGGCTGCCCGAGCCCGTCGCCACCGACTTCGCGCACACCGTGCCCGACACCGCCGACCGCGTCGTCCTCGCGGAGTCCGTCTCCCTCGCGGTCCTCGTCCTGCTGGAGTCGCTGTCGCCGCTGGAGCGCGCCGTCTTCGTGCTGCGCGAGGCCTTCGACTACCCGTACGCCCGGATCGCAGCCGTCCTCGACCGCGCCGAGCCCGCCGTGCGGCAACTGGCCGGACGGGCCCGCCGCCACGTCGAGGAGAAGCGCGCCCGCTACGACGCCGACCCGGCCGCGACCGCCGAGATCACCGAGCGGTTCCTCGCCGCCGCCCTCGGCGGCGACATGGACGGCCTGCTCGCGCTGCTCGCCCCGGACGTGCGGCTGGTCGGCGACGGCGGCGGCGTGCAGAAGGCCCCGCGGCGTGTCATCGAGACCGCGGCCAAGGTCGCCCGCTTCCTCCACGCGATCGCGCCCACCCCGGTGCCCGACCCCGCGTTCACCCTCCGCGAGGTCAACGGCGTCCCCTCCCTCGTCCTCACCTCCCGGGGCCTGCCCCACACCGTCGTCTCCCTCGAACTCACCGACGGCCTGGTCACGACCGTCTACGTGCTCACCAACCCCGGCAAGCTGACCGGCCTCGCGTCATCGGCTCCCGCCCTGTGACAGGTGGGGCGGAAGCGCTCGGTTAGGGTGCCGGAGTCGGCGCAGGGGTGAGGTGGGGAGCTGCCATGGCTGATCGGTCCGAAGAGCGTGGGGACGCCGGGCGGCTGGAGGCCGAGGGGGAGGTCGCGACCGCCCGGATCGCCTTGGCGGACGGCGATCTGACCCACGCGGCACGCCACTTGGAGGACGCGCTCGCCCGGGATCCCGGTCTGCCGGAGACACACGAGGCACTGGCCGAGTTCGCCGCCCGCGCCGGAGGCGCCGAGAAGGCCCTGGACTGGTTCGAGCCGGAGAAGCGGGCGTACATCGGGACGGTCGCCGCACGCGGGCACCTGTGCGCGGTCGCCGGGCGGTGGGACGAGGCACTGGGCCTGCTCGCCCAGTGCGCGGGCCACGAGCCGGACCGGCCGTGGCTGGACGTCGCCTGGCTGCGCCGCCCGGACATCGCGGAGCTCGTCGACCCGGACACCGTCGCCGGCGCCGCCGCCGGCGTGGCCCCCCGCCTGCCCGACCCGGTGGAAGAGGAGCACCGCGCGCCCCTGGTACCGCTGCTCGACCTGCTCCGCGCGAGCGTTGCCCGCCATCCCGACCACACCATGCTCCTGTGGTGCGGCTCCACGCTCGCCCGCCGCATGGGCCGCGCCGAGGACGCCGTCGCCTGGGCCGGGCGCTCGTACGCCCTGGAGCCCTGCCACCCCGCCGCCGTGATGCTCGGCTACGCGCTGCGCAGCGCGGGCCGCCCCGAGGAGGCACTCGACGTGTGGCGCCGCGAGGCGCTGCGCGACCCCTCCGACCTCGATCTGTGCATCGACATCGCCGAGTTGCTCCAAGCCCTCGGCCGTCCGGCCGAGGGCCTGGAATGGGCGGAACGCGCCGCCGCGGCCGACCCCGCCCACCCCAAGGCGGCCCCGGCCGCGCACGCCCTGCGCCACGCGCTCGACGGCGGCACGCGGCACCTCGTCGCGCTCGCCGACCACCTGCGCGACGCCCCGGACCACGCGTACGCCGGCGAACTCCTCACCCGCCTCGGCCGCGGCCGCCCCTGGCTGAACTGGATTCCCGGCGGCAACGAGGCGATCGTCAGCCTGCTCCACCAGGCCCTGGAGCAGGGGGTCGCCGCCGACGCCGAACTGGGGCTCACCGTCTCCGCCCTGGAGCCCCCGAGCGCGCTGCTCGCCCTGCGCACGGCCTTCCCGCGTGCCGCCCTCGCCGTCCAGGACGTGCCCGAGCCGGACTTGCGGGTGCCGCCCCGCCCGGTGGCCACACCGCTGTGGGCGTACGAGGGCACCACCGCGCACCCCGCCGTGCAGCCCCCGTCGCCCGAGGCCGCCGAGGCGGTGCGCCGCGTCGCGTGGCACGGCTGGCCGCATCTGCCCGCCGCCTACGACGACGCGGTGGTGCTGTCGGCCCTCGACCCGGAGGACCTGCTGGGCGTCCTGGTCCACCCGCCCGCCCCGCGCGACGACGAACTCGGCCGGGCGCTCGCGGCGCAGGCCCCCGACCTGTGGATCCGCGCCGTGCAGGTCTGGGCGTGCCTGGGGCTCGCCCACCACCGCACCGACGAGCCGTGGGCGGGGTCCCGGCGCCGTGCGCTCCTGGCCGACGTGCTGGGCAACGCCGAGGACTGGGTGTGCGAGGCGGCCGCACTCGCGATCGTCGCCACCGCCTGGGTCGATCCCGCGGCCCGCGAGGACGCCGCCCAGTTGGTCTCCTACCGTCTCATGGACGCCCTGGAGGCCCGCGAGACCCGTGTGGTGACGCTCACTTGGTCGCTGTGCCACCTCGCGCTCGCCGCCCCGGGTGTCATCCCGGCGGTCGCGGCGCTGGCGGAGGACGTGGTCCGCGCGATCGAGAGCGAGGATCCCGCGCGCGCCGACGACGACGAGGCACCGGCGGGCGCGTGACCCCTGCGGCTACAGCCCGCCCGAGACCCGCAGCACCGCGCCGGTGGTGTACGACGCCTCCGGCGACATCAGCCACGCCACCGCGCCGGCCACCTCCTCCGGCTCCCCGGGCCGCCGCATGGGCACCCGGTCCCGGTTCCGCCACGGCCGCTCCGCGTCGCCCATGGCCGCGTGGATGCCGGTCACGATCATGCCGGGCTGCACCGAGTTGACCCGCACGCCGTCCGGGGCGAGCTCCTTGGCGAGGCCGAGCGTGAGGGCGTCCACGGCGGCCTTGCTGGCCGCGTAGTGCACGTACTCCCCGGGGCTGCCCAGAGTCGCGGCGCCCGACGAGATGTTGACGATGGCGCCGCCTCCGCCCCCGTGCCGCGTGGACATCTCCAGCGCGGCCCGGCGCGCGCACAGGATCGCGCCCATCACGTTGACGTCGACGACCCGGCGCATCTCCTCGACCGGCGTCTCGGTGAAGCGGCCGAGCGGCCCGGTCACGCCCGCGTTGTTGACCAGCCCGGTGATCGCGCCCAGCCGCTCCCGCACGGTGTCGAAGAGCCGCTCCACCTGCTCCCCGTCACTGGTGTCGCCCTGCACCGCGACGCACTCGGCGCCCGCCTCGCGCACCTTCCGGGCGACCTCCTCGGCCTCCTCGCGCGCGTGCTGGTAGCCGATGCCCACGGCGTGCCCGTCGCGCGCGAGCCGCAGCGCCACCGCCGCCCCGATGCCGCGCCCGCCTCCGGTGACCACCGTGACCGCCGCCATGACCGTGCTCCCTCGCCGTCGGTGTATCCGCCACGTGCCGGTGGCGGCGGCGAACGCTACCAGGGTGCGAACGGCCTGTGACGGGCGCGAACACCATGTGAACGCTGCACGGCGGGCGCGGCCGGATCCGCCCGGGGCGGCGAGCATTGGTCTTGACCAAGCCGCAGGGCGGCCCTATCGTCCCCTAGTAGTGCAAGAACCTTTAATAAAGAGCCGTTCGGAAACAAGGCTGAACAAACCCCCGGTGGGGCCAGGCCGATTGCGGAGGATCAGGGTGGGGACCACGCAGCTCGAGAATGTGCCGGAGCCCAAGTACTGGCACCTCAAGACCGTGCTCGTCGACGCCCTCGACTCGGAGTTCGCGGTGGGGGAGATCCTGCCGAACGAGCGCGACCTCGCCGCCCGGTTCGGCGTCGCCAGGGCCACGCTGCGCCAGGCACTGGAGCAGTTGGAGCTGGAAGGACGCCTGCAGCGCCGCCGCGGCGTCGGCACCACCGTCGCCCCGCCCCGCGTCGGCGTCTCCGTCGGTCCCTCCCAGGGCACCTGGCCGGGCGCCGCGGGTGACGCGTGGCGCACCGTCGGCTGCGCCGAGGCCGCCGCTCCCGCCGCGGTCGCCGCCGCTCTGGGCACCGGCGCCGAGGAGCCGGTCCACACCGTCCGCCGGGTGCGCGCGATGGGCGGCCAGCCCGTCGCCACCGAGCTGCTCTACGTGCCGCGGTCCTCGGTTCCCGGCCTCGGCGACGACCTGACGCCCGCCGGCCACGCCCCGGCAGTGCTGCGCGCACTGCACGCCCTCGAACTCGACGGCGACGACCGCGCGGTGGAGCTGGGCTCGGCCCGCGCCGAGGACGCCAAGCAGCTCGACCGGCTGCCCGGCGCCCCCGTCCTCGTCGTCACCACCCGCTACTTCAGCGGCGGCCGTGCCGCCGCCGTGGCCGTCGCCACCTACCGGGCCGACACCTGCCGGCTCACCTTCGGCGACAGCGGTGCCATGGAGATCACCCACCACGACGGCGATCGGCACGCGGCGGCCTCCTGAGGCACCCGCCGGGGCGCGCCCCCGGGCCGCCGGGTCAGTAGTAGCGGCCCGTGTTGGCGTCCTTCGCGCCCTGCGCGCCCGACGGCACGGGCACCGGGTGCCCGGCGCAGCGCACGTCCCCGTCGCCGACGCTGCCCGAGGTCAGGTAGCGGTCGACACGTGAGACCAGGCACTGGTTCCAGATGCTGACCAGGCCGTGCGAACCGCGCCCCACCTCGGTGATGAGCCGGGAGCCCGGCAGCCTGCGGTGCAGTTCCAGCGCGCCCTCGTACGGTGTGGCGGCGTCCCGTTCGGACTGCGTCAGGAGCACCGGCGGCAGCTCGGCGGCCAGGGCGCCGACGTCGACCGCTTCCCCGGCCGGTGCGGGCCAGGTGGCGCACGGCAGGTTCATCCAGGCGTTGGGCCAGGTCTCGAAGGGGTGCCGGAGCGCGAGGCGCGAGTTGTCGCGGTCCCAGGTGGCCCAGTCGCGCGGCCATGCGGCGTCCGAGCACTGCACGGCCAGGTAGACCGCGTCGCCGTTCTCCGCGTCCTTCGCCCCGGACCGGTCGGGGGTGGCCGCGGCCACCAGGGGCTTGTCGTCGCCGTGCAGATAGCGCGAGAGCTGGTACGCGAAGACCACCCAGCGCTGGTCGTAGTAGGCGGCGTTCTCGGCGGTCGCGTGCAGCTCGCCGGGACCGACGGAGCCGCCGGCGGGCTTCTTGGCCAGCTTGCGCATCGCGAGGTCGAAGGAGGCCTGCACGCGGCTCGGCGTGGAGCCGAGCTTGTAGACGGAGTCGTAACGGGCCACCCAGGCGCGCCAGTCGGCCCAGCGGCCCTCGAACGCCACGTCCTGGCTGAGGTTGGTGCCGTACCAGACGCCTTGCGGGTCCGGGTCGACGACGCTGTCCAGCACCATGCGGCGCACATGGCGGGGGAAGAGCGTGGCGTACACCGCGCCCAGGTAGGTGCCGTACGAGACGCCGTAGTAGTTCATGCGGCTCTCGTGCAGGGCGGCGCGGATGACATCCATGTCGCGTGCCATGTCGGCGCTCGTCATGTGGGCGAGCAGGGCCCCCGAGCGGCGGCCGCAGCCGTCCGCGCGGGTCCTGGCCTCGGCGCGCTCCCGGTTCTTGACGGCCGTGGTGGCGGTCCGCGGGTCGGGTGAGGGCGCGTGGAAGTAGTTCTCGGGGCGTACGCAGGAGATGGGTGCCGAGTGGCCGACCCCGCGCGCGTCGAAGCCGATCAGGTCGTACGTCCTGGCGGCCGTCGCCCACACCTTGCGGGTCACCGGGCCGGCGCTCTTCAGGCCGACGGCGGGGAACCACAGCCCGGGGGCGCCCGGGCCGCCCGGGTTGAACAGCAGCGCGCCCTGCCGGCCCGAGGCCGGACCGGTGGCGCGCAGACGGCTCACCAGCAGTTCGATCCGCCGGCCGTTCGGCTGGGCGTAGTCCACCGGCACCGCGACCTTGCCGCACTGCACCGGCGCGGCCATGCCGCTGTCCTTGGGGCAGGGGCCGAAGGCGATGCCCGCGCCCGCGGCCGCGTCGGCGGCCAGCGCGACACCAGCCGCCCGCAAGGGGTCGTCCACAGGATCGGGCATGAAGGCCGAGGCGGGTGCCGCGGTGAGCGCCCCCGCCGCCAGGACCACGGACACACCCAGGATCACAGCTCGCCGCACGCGGGACGCCCTTCCACCGGCCGCGCCACCGCGGCGCGGCGTCAACTGCCGATGACAGGGATCGTCGGCTGGTCGGACAAACCGGCAAAACAGGCAGGCCGATGAGTCGTGAGATTTCCCCCGAATTGCTCTCGAAACGCCCCGGCTCCGGAGGTCGCTCAGCGGTTGAGCAGGGACGTGCGCGCCACCGCGAAGAGCTGCTCCTCAACGTGGTCCAGGGCCAGCCGGAGCGCGCCGGTGGCCACCGCCTCCTGCCCCAGCGCCGACAGCGTCACCTCCGGCGGCCGCAGGCAGTAACGGGCCAACTCGGCGCGCAGCGGCTCCAGGACACCGTCCAGTCCGGCCGCCCAGCCCCCGATCACCACGAGTTCGGGGTCGATGGCCAGCACGAGCGCCGCCACATCGTGCACCAGGCGGTGCAGGAAGCGCTCGACGGCCTCACGGGCCTGCGCGTCGCCCGCCCTCGCCAGCGCGAAGACCTCGGCCACCGCGGGCTCGTCCAGCGGGTGCAGCGGTGTGCCGGTCGTCGACAGCAGGCGTTCCGGGGTCGCCTCGCGGCCGAGCAGGTGCAGGGCGCCGATCTCGCCCGCCGCCCCGCCGAACCCCCGGTGCAGCCGGCCGCCGATCAGCGAGCCCGCGCCCGGGCTGAGCCCGGCCAGCACGAAGACGACGTCGTCGGTGCCGACGGCCGCGCCCTTCCAGTGCTCCGCCACGGCCGCCGCGTTCGCGTCGTTCTCCACCAGTACCGGGCAGCGGAACGACCGGCGCAGCCGTTCGCCCAGCGGCAGGCCCGTCCACCCCGGAAGGGCCGTGCTCAGCCGCACCGCGCCGTCCGTCTCCACGATCCCCGGGCTGCCGACGCCGACCGCCCACAAGGTACTGCGCGCCACTCCCGCCTTGCGCAGCAGCTCGGCGACGGTGCCCCGCACCCGTTCGAGCCGTTCCTCCGCGGGAGTCGCGTCGGCCACGTCGTGCGCCAGCGAACCGAGGACCCGGCCGCTCAGGTCCGACAGCAGCGCCCGCACCTGGCGGGCCCCGATCTCGATGCCCAGCAGATGCCCCGCCTCGGCATGGAAGCGGAACCGGCGGGCCGGCCGCCCCTGTTTGCGCGCGTCCCCCGGCTCCTGCGGCGCCTCGACCACCAGGCCCGACTCCATCAGGCCCTCGATCACGCCCTCCACGGTCGGCCGCGACAGCCCGGTGCTGTGCACCAGTTCGGTCAGGCTCGGCCCGGGGGCACCACGCAGCGCGTGCAGCACCACAGCGGAATTGATCCGCCGGAGCAGGGACGGATCCCCGCCGGTGAGCCCCGCCAAAGTACGTCCTCCCAGCGTGCGCGCGTGTTGGCCGGATCGTACCCGTCCGGGCCGCCCGCGGCGAGTGGCCCGGCGGTCCCTTCCGTGACGGGACGTCAAGTGTCGGACCCGGGAGGTTTACTGTTCCCATGGATCTCGTACGTCACCTCGCCGCCGTGGAGGCGCTGCGCGCCCGCCTCGACGCGGCCGGCGGCGACCCCGGATTCCACCTCGCGGACCTCGCCGCCGGGGACGGCTGCCGCGATGCCGACGAAGGGCTGCTCCCGCAGTGGGAGGACGACGTGGGGGCCGCCTGCGAGTCCCTCGTGTCGGCCCTGACCGGCCGCTACGGCGGACCGGCCACGATGGTCGACCTCCGGCCGTACCTGGAGCGTTCGGCGCTGGGCGAGGCCGTGCCGGCGCCGCTGGCGGTCCTGAGCGGCCACGCCGACGAGGCCTTCACCTGGCGCGTCGGCCGGCACTGGATAGCGATAGCCGACGCCACACCCCATCTGCTCGCCGCCGTCGCCGACACGGACCTCATCCCTTAGGGCGGCTTCCCGCCCGTAGTGCTCGACGGTGGCGCGACCGGGCGCCTACGCTGCGTACGGAACAGCTTGACGCGACATCATGCGCGGCGGCACGAGCCCGGACAGGCCCCGAAGTCCGCCCGGCGGACCGAACGCCCCGGCGGACGGACGGCCGGACGCCCACCGGATCCGCGGCGCGTCGCGCCATCCAGGGGGAACCGCCCATGCCGCACCCGCGCCGTACCGTTCACCAACCGCCCCTCCGCGCCCTCCGGCGTCGCCTGCGGCGCCTGCCGGCCGCCGTGTTCTCGGCCGTCCTGGCCGTCGTCAGCGCCCTGGTGCTCGCACCGGCCGCCGCCGCCGAACCCGCCACGAGCACCGGCTATCCGGCCGGGGCCACCGCGACCCGCTACTCCGGGCTCGCCTTCGACGCCTGCACCGCCCCGCCGCTGACCACCATCCAGGCGTGGAACGCCTCGCCGTACCGCGCGCTCGGCGTGTACATCAGCGGCGTCAACCGCACCTGCGCCCAGCCCGAACTGACGGCCGCCTGGGTCACCTCCGTCTCCCGGCTGAAGTGGCGCCTGCTGCCGATCCACAAAGGCCTCCAGCCGCCGTGCGGCGGCCGCCCCACCGACGCGAAGATCAGCCGCACCGCGGCGACCGCCCGCACCCAGGGCACCACCGCGGCCCGGGACGCCATCGCCGCGGCCAAGGCGCTCGGCATGCGGCCCGGCAGCGCCTTCTACAACGACATCGAGAACTACACGCAGTCCGACACCGGCTGCCGCACCGCCGTGCTCAGCTATCTGTCCGCCTGGACCAAGGAGTTGCACCGCCTCGGCTACGTCTCGGGCGTCTACATGAACCTCAACCTCGGGGCCGGGCAGCTCGCCGACGTCTTCACCTCGGCGTCCTACGCCCGCCCCGACGCCCTGTGGATCGCGCGCTACGACGGCGCCGACACCCTCAAGGGCTGGACGGGCGTGCCGGACGCCAAGTGGGCCGTCCACCAGCGGGCCAAGCAGTACCGCGGCAGCCACGACGAGACCTACGGGGGCGTCACGGTCAACATCGACAACGACCGCCTCGACGCCCCCGTCGCCACCGTCGCGTACGCCTACACGGTGACGAGTCCCGGCGTCCTCAACGCCCGCTCCGGGCCGTCCGACAGCTACCCCGTCGTGCGGACCCACGCGTCCCGCTCCACACTCCAGGTCCTCTGCCAGACACCCGGCCCGAAGGTCGGCACCACGGCCGTCTGGGACAAGCTGAGCGACGGCACCTACGTCACCGACCACTACGTCAGCACGCCCTCGACCACCGGCTACAGCTCACCCGTCCCGCGCTGCGTCTACCCGTACCAGATCACCGCGAGCGGCGGACTGACCCAGCGGAGCGGCCCCGGCACCTCGTACGCCGCCCAGGGCAAGGCACCGAACGGCGGGCTGGCGTGGGTGGTGTGCCAGCGGAGCGGTACCAAGGTGGGCACCACCAAGATCTGGGACCGGCTCGACAGCGGCCGCTACGTCTCGGACCACTACGTGGCCTCGCCGAGCGGCACCACGTACAGCAAGCCGGTGCCGCGCTGCTGAGGCCGGGACTCAGTCACCGGCCGCGGCCCGCAGCCGCCCGAACTCCTCCACCATCGCCGCCGTCGTCCATCCGGCGTTGAGGCCGCTGGGGTTGGGCAGTGCCCAGACCCGCGTGTCGCCGATCGTCCGCTCCTGCGGACCGATCGCGGCACGCGGATCGGCGAACGCCACCCGGTAGGCGGTGACACCCACGACCGCCAGCCAGCGCGGCCGGTGCCGGAGCACCCGCTCCGTCAACAGCGCGCCGCCCGCGACGAGTTCGGCCCTGCTGAGCTCGTCCGCGCGGGCGGAGGCGCGCGCCGCCACATTGGTGATCCCGAGCCCGTACGACAGCAACTCCTGCTGCTCGGACGGGTCCAGCCGCCGCGGCGTGAACCCGGAGCCGTGCAGCACCGGCCAGAACCTGTTGCCGGGACGGGCGAAGTGGTGGCCGGTGGCGGCGGACATCAGACCGGGGTTGATGCCGCAGAAGAGCACGCGCAGACCGTCCGCGATCACATCGGGGACGGTGCGCTCGCGGGCGGCCTCCAGCTCGTCCTGCGTGGGCCTGCCGGTCGTCAGAGGATGGCCCCGGGCCGGTACGAGGCCGCCAGCGGATGCCGCGACGTGACCTCCTCGACGCGCCGGACGACCTCCGCGACCTGCGCGGACGCCGCGCCGGTGAAGGAGAGCCGGTCCGCCATGAGGGCGTCGAGCTGCGCGCGGTCCAGCGGGATGCGCTCGTCCTCGGCGAGCCGGTCCAGCAGCTCGTTGCGGTCGGCGCCCTTCTCGCGCATCGAGAGCGCGGAGGCCACCGCGTGCTCCTTGATGACCTCGTGCGCGACCTCGCGGCCGACCCCGGCGCGAACGGAGGCCATGAGCACCTTCGTGGTCGCCAGGAACGGCAGGTAGCGGTCGAGTTCGCGGGCGATGACGGCCGGGAAGGCACCGAACTCGTCGAGCACCGTCAGGAAGGTCTCCATCAGGCCGTCCAGCGCGAAGAACGCGTCCGGCAGCGCCACACGCCGCACCACCGAGCAGGAGACGTCGCCCTCGTTCCACTGGTCGCCCGCCAGCTCGCCGACCATCGAGGCGTAGCCCCGCAGGACGACGGCCAGGCCGTTGACGCGCTCGCAGGAGCGGGTGTTCATCTTGTGCGGCATGGCCGAGGAGCCGACCTGGCCGGGCTGGAAGCCCTCGGTGACCAGTTCGTTGCCGGCCATCAGCCGGATCGTCTTGGCCAGCGACGAGGGCGCGGCGGCCAGCTGCACCAGCGCGGTGACGGCGTCGTAGTCCAGCGAGCGCGGGTAGACCTGGCCCACCGAGGTGAACTCGCGCGAGAAGCCCAGGTGCTGTGCGACCCGCCGCTCCAGCTCCGCGAGCCTGGCCTCGCCCTCGGCCCCGCCGCCCAGCAGGTCCAGCATGTCCTGCGCGGTGCCGACCGGGCCCTTGATGCCGCGCAGCGGGTAGCGGCCGAGGAGGTCCTCGACGCGGGCGAAGGCGACCAGCAGTTCGTCGGCGGCGGTCGCGAACCGCTTGCCGAGCGTGGTGGCCTGGGCGGCGACGTTGTGGGAGCGCCCGGCCATGACCAGCTCGCCGTACTCGGCGGCCAGCCGGCCCAGGCGGGCGAGCACGGCCACGCTGCGGTCGCGCACGAGCTCCAGCGACAGCCGGATCTGCAGCTGCTCGACGTTCTCCGTGAGGTCGCGCGAGGTCATGCCCTTGTGGACCTGCTCGTGGCCCGCGAGCGCGTTGAACTCCTCGATACGGGCCTTGACGTCGTGCCGCGTGACCTTCTCGCGCTCCGCGATGGACGCGAGGTCCACCTGCTCCAGCACCCGCTCGTAGTCCGCGATCGCCTCGTCCGGCACCTCGATCCCGAGGTCCTTCTGCGCCCGCAGCACCGCCAGCCACAGACGGCGCTCCAGCACCACCTTCTGCTCGGGGGACCACAGGGTGGCGAGCTCCACGGATGCGTAGCGGCCGGCCAGGACGTCGGGGATGCGGGGCTTGGAAGTCACGTAGCGAGAGTTTACCCGGCGTCCATGGTTGCCGCCCACGCCCATGGGGGAGTGGAAAGGCCAGGTCAGAAACGCTCAGCCGTCCATTTGGTGGTCGTCCGCGCGAGGTCGGTGCGGTGTTCCGAGACGGGTCGGCTTCGCACATCAGGCGGCGGACGTCGCTGTGGTGTCAGAGGGGGCTGCGATCGTCGGCCCATGGACGAGTGGGTCGAACAGGTCGATGAACGCGATCTCGTGGTGGCTGTGGTGCGCCGCGCCGAGGCTGTCCGCCGGGGTTGGCTGCACCGGATCGCCGTGACGATGTGCCGCGATCGAGAGGGACGGTTCCTCGTCCACCGGCGTTCCGGGCAGGTGTCCCGCTTCCCGGGGCACTACGAGGTCGCGGTCGGCGGTGCCGTCGCCGTGGGCGAGTCGTACGAAGCTGCGGCAGCCCGCGAGCTGGGGGAGGAGCTGGGGGTCCAGGTGCCGGTTCGCCTCGTGGTCAAGTTCCTGAGCCTTGGCGGCCTGAGCCCTCACTGGCTCGCGATCCACGAGGCCGTCGTCCTCGGCCGGGTCAGGCCCGACGGGGACGAGCTCGTTTGGCACGACTGGATGACCAGGAGCGAACTGTCGGGCTTCATGCGACGGCAGGTCTTCACTCCGGACAGCCAAGAGGTACTGAGCCGGTACGTCGCCGCGGACCGGCCGGTGCCCCCGGAGGAGTGGTGAGGGCCCCGCACCGGGGCCGCCGCTCAGGCGTCGGCGGCCGGGAGGGGGAGCAGTTCCGCGCGCTTGGGGGCCAGGCCGTCGCCGGAGGAGCGGCCGGTGAGGCGGCGGCCGATCCACGGCACCAGGTGCTGCCGGGTGAAGCGCAGGTCGGCCGTCCGGCGGGCCGTCCAGGGGAGCTTGATCCCGACGGGCAGGGCCTCGGTCCAGTCGAAGCGCGGGGTGTGGCCGAGGGTCTGCCAGACCGCCTCGGCGACCCGGCGGTGGCCCTCCTCGTCCAGGTGCAGCCGGTCGTCCGCCCACAGGCGGGGGTCGCCCAGCACGTCCGCGCCGTACAGGTCGACGACGAGGGCGCCGTGCCGGGCGGCCAGCTGGTCGATGAAGGCGAACAGCTCCTCCATGCGCGGCTGGAAACGCGCCGCGACCGGGCCACGGCGGGCGGGGCTGCGCATCAGGACGAGCTGCCCGCAGCTCGGCGCCAGCCGCTCGACGGCCTCCTCCAGCAGCGCGCACACCTGCGGGACGTCGCACTTGGGCCGCAGCACGTCGTTCAGACCGCCGACCAGCGTCACCAGGTCCGCGCCCATCGAGGCCGCGGTCTCGACCTGCTCGTCGACGATCTGCTGGATGAGCTTGCCCCGCACGGCCAGATTGGCGTAGCGGAAGTCGGGGCTGTGGGCGGCGAGCCGGCCCGCGAGCAGGTCGGCCCAGCCGCGGTAGGTGCCGTTCGGCAGGGCGTCCGACATGCCTTCGGTGAAGGAGTCGCCGAGCGCGACGAAGCTGGTGTGGGTGGCGGTCATCTCCATGGCGGCCGTGATCCTACCGGGCCGCTCCGAGGCTGCTTCAGGGGGCCGGTGCGTGCCCCATCAGCTGCTTGAGCACATCCTCCATCGTCACCAGGCCCATGCCCCGCCCCTGGTCGTCGACCACCGCCGCCAGGTGCGCGCCGCTGGCCCGCATCGCGGCCAGGACGTCGTCCAGCGGCGTCGCCGCGCCCACGCGGGTGATGCGCCGGATCGCGGCGCGCGGGAACGGCAGGTCGCGGCGGGCCGGACCGCAGGCGAGGGCGTCCTTGACATGCAGGTAGCCCAGGACGCGGCCGGACTCCTCGGTGACCGGGAAGCGGGAGAACCCCGAGCGCGCACTCAGCCGCTCCAGCCCCTCCGGGCTGATGTCCGAGCGCGCCACCACCACCCGGTCGGCAGGCACCACGACCTCGCCCACCGGCCGGCGGCCCAGTTCGAGGGCGTCCTGCAGCCGGATCGCGGCCCGCTCGTCCAGCAGTCCCGCGGCCCCGGCGTCGGTGACCATCCGGGCCAGCTCGTCGTCGGAGAACACGGCCGCGACCTCGTCCTTCGGCTCCACCCGCAACAGCTTCAGCAGCCCGTTGGCGAACGCGTTGATCGTGAAGATCACCGGGCGCAGCGCCCGTGCCAGCGTCACCAGCGGCGGCCCGAGCGCCAGCGCGGTGCGCTCGGGCTCGGCGAGCGCGATGTTCTTCGGCACCATCTCGCCCAGCAGCATGTGCGCGTACGTGGCGAGCGTCAGCGCGATCGCGAACGACGCGACATGGACCGCGTTCTCCGGCACGTGCAGCGCCTGGAACAGCGGGGACAGCAGGTGTTCGATGGCGGGCTCGGCCACGATGCCCAGCACCAGGGTGCACAGCGTGATGCCCAGCTGTGCGGCGGCCAGCAGCGGCGACAGGTGCTGGAGTCCCCACAGGACGTGTCGCGCGCCGCGTTCCCCGGCCTCCGCGCGGGGCTCGATCTGGCTGCGCCGCACGGAGATCATGGCGAACTCGGCGCCGACGAAGAACGCGTTCACCACCAGCGTCAGCAGGCCGACGAGGATCTGCAGGAAGGTCATCGCACCCCCGCTGCGCCGTCGCCGGTCCCGTCCCCCGGCGCCGCCGCATCCCCGCCGGCAGGCGCGCCCTCGCCCGGCGGCGGGGAGATCAGCCGCACCTGGGCGGCCCGGCGCCCGGTGTCGTCGGTGACCTCCAGCACCCACCCGGCGGCCTCGGCGACGTCCCCGGTGACGGGGATCCGGCCGAGCCGCTCCGCGATCAGCCCGGCCAGCGTCTCGTACGGACCCTCGGGCGCCCGCAGGCCGATCCGGGCCAGCTGGTCGGTGCGCGTGGCGCCGTCGGCGTCGTAGACCCGGCGGCCGGTGCGGTCCCGGTGGACGAAGGCGAGGTCGGGCGTCTCCTGCGGGTCGTGCTCGTCCCGCACCTCGCCGACGACCTCCTCGACGATGTCCTCCAGGGTGACGACCCCGGCCGTGCCCCCGTACTCGTCGATGACCACGGCCATGCCCGTGTCCCCGGCGAGACGGTCCAGCAGCCGGTCCACGGTCAGCGACTCGGGCACCAGCAGCGGCTCGCGCAGCAGCGGCGTCAGCGGATGGCCCGGCCGGCGCTCGGCCGGCACGGCCAGCACGTCCTTGATGTGGACGATGCCGATGACGTCGTCCAAGCCGCCCCGGTGCACGGGGAAGCGGGACAGGCCGGTCGCCCGGGTCGCGTCGGCGACGTCCTGGCAGCTCGCGCGCTCGTCCAGGGAGGCGACCTGGACGCGGGGGGTCATGACGTTCTCGGCGGTCAGCTCCGCCAGGCCCAGGGTGCGGACGAACAGTTCGGCGGTGTCGGCCTCCAGGGCCCCGGCCCGCGCCGAGTGCCGGGCCAGCGCGACCAGCTCCTCCGGGCTGCGGGCCGACGCGAGCTCCTCCGCGGGCTCCATGCCCAGGCGCCGCAGGATGCGGTTGGCCGAGTTGTTGAGGTGCCGGATGAGCGGGCCGAAGGCGGTGGTGAACGCCCGCTGCGCCGGGGCGACGGCCCTGGCGACCGGCAACGGGCGGGAGATCGCCCAGTTCTTCGGGACCAGTTCGCCGACCACCATCAGCACGACCGTCGAGACCGCCGTGCCCAGGACCAGCGCCAGCGACGACGCCGCCGACCGCGGCATCCCGAGCGCACGCAGGGGCCCGGCCAGCAGCTTCGCGATGGAGCCCTCGGCCAGCATGCCGATCACCAGGCCCGTGACGGTGATGCCGAGCTGGGCCCCGGACAACTGCAGCGTCAGGGTGCGCACGGCACGCAGCGCCGCGGACGCGCCCCGCTCACCGGCCCGCGCGGCGCGCTCCAGATCGGCGCGCTCGACGGTGGTCAGCGAGAACTCCGCGGCGACGAAGACCGCACACGCCAGGGTGAGCAGCAGCGCGACGGCCAGCAGGAGCACTTCGGTCATCGGGACACCTCGATCCCATGATCGGTCAGCGGACGGTGGCGCGCGCGATTTTGCTGCCGTCGGGGGAGGCGGCGCGAGCCCGCGCGGTCCGGGCGCGCTACCCGGCGGCAGGCGGGCCGGGCGGGCGCACGCCGACCAGCGGCTTGGTCCAGCGCCGCCACTCCTCGTTCGGCAGGTAGCCCGCCGACCGCCAGGCATGGTGGGCCCGCTCGTTGCGCACCAGGACCATCGCGTCCCCGCGGCGGCCGCCGAACGCGGTGAAACGTGCCTCGGCCGCGGCCAGCAGCGCGGTCGCGACGCCCTGCCGGCGCCGTCGCGGGTGCACGGCCAGGCGGTACAGGTGGCAGCGCCAGCCGTCGAAGCCGGCGATCACGGTGCCGACGAGTTCCCCGTCGCGTTCGGCGAGGAGCAGTGCCTCGGGGTCGCGCGCGATGAGCCCGCTCACCCCGGCCAGGTCGTCGCTGACGGTGGTGCCCTCCGCGGCGTCCTTCCAGAAGGCCAGCACCCTTTCGGCGTCGGCAGGTGCCGCGCCGCGTATCCGCAGATCGTTCACGCCCCCACCCAAGCAGGCCGTCCCGGCGCCGGTCGAGGGTTTTACGTGCCGTTCCGGCGCGGTTCCGCGATCATGCGGGCGAAGTCCTCGGCCGTGGGCTCCTGGACGGTTGTCACGTGGCCGAAAGCAGCCCCCGCTCCGGCGGGCCGGGCAGCTGCGCGGCGATCCGGTAAGCGGGGCCTGGCGGGCGTCGGTGAGCACGACGCACGGGACGAGGATGCCGAAATCCGGATCGGTGCCGTGTGCCGAGACGACTCGTTCGGGGCCAAGGACGGGCCTGACCGCGCCCGGCCGGAATGGGACCGGCTCCGCGCCGCACTGATCCCCTGGGCCGCGGAGACCCGGGACAGCGTGACGCTCACGGCGGATGCGGTCGCCGCCCTCTGGCGGCCGGGACCCTGAGCACGGCTCTCCTCAAGCGGGTGCCGCAGGTTCGAATCCTGCCCGAGGCACACGATGAAGGGCCCGCACGCTGACAGCGAGGCCGATGCACCGCTCCTAGAAGGGCGGCCAGTCGGAACCCGGAGGTGGGGCAGGAGAATTACGGTTGTTGCTGCGCATTTCCAGGGGCCAGCGCGCGTCGATGACCTCGGCGGTCTCCCTGCATGCCCCGCAGGCACTCACCCCTTCGGATATCCACGGGTACGGTGACGTGGTGAGGGCCTCGTGGGTCAGGCCGCAGAGCGTCGCGCCGATGCCGTTGACGGAGTACGCGTACGCCACATCGAACGCGTGTGCGACTCCGTTCGCTGGGAGCTCGGGGGACTCAGCCAGTTCCCACGATCTGTATCCGTACTGAGGCCGCGAGACCTCGCGCGGATCGAATCCGAATTCGGTCCAGGCATAGCACCAGGGGCAGAACCAGCGTTCCTTCACTGCCTTGTGCCAAGACATCCGCGGTTCGCGCACCGGCATTCGTCGCATCTCGTGGTCGCAGACATCACAGGTCACGCCGCATCATGCCTGACTGCTGGCGGAGGGAGTCACGGGCCGCTCTCATTGCGGGCGCCTTCACATGGATGGCCGAGCTCGAAGAACGAAGTTGACCTGCGGCGCGAGCGGAGAAGCCGGCCCGGGTTCGGGCTGTCCGTCCGGCCGAAGGACAGGCAGTGTCGAGCGAAGGTGCCGAGCCGGACCTGCTGGGTTGCGTGCGCCGCCGCGTGCCGGCCGGGACGTCGTGGCCGAGTTCCTCCACGGGCCAGCACGTGGACACCGCACGGCGCACGCCGTCACTCGTGCGCGATGGCCGCCAGCACGTTCATCCGCGAGGCGCGCAGCGCCGGGAGCAGGGCGGCCACCAGGCCGACGAGCACCGAGCCGGCCATGACCGCGCCGACGGTCGTCCAGGGGACCGTGAGCGCCCGGATGCCCTTCAGGGCCAGCACCTCGTGGGTCACCACTCCCCACACCAGGCCGAGCCCGAGGCCCAGGACCGCGCCGAACACGGCGATCACCACCGACTCCAGGCGGATCATGCGCCGGAGCTGGAGGCGGGACAGGCCGATGGCCCGCAGCAGCCCGATCTCGCGCGTGCGCTCGACCACGGACAGGGCGAGGGTGTTGACGACGCCGAGGACCGCGATGAGGATCGCCAGCCCCAGCAGCGCGTAGACGAGGGTGAGCAGCACGGAGATCTGGGTGCGGACGAGCTTCTTGTAGTCCGCCTGGTCGCGGACCTCGACCTGCGGATAGGGCGTCAGCGCCTTCTCCAGTTGGGCCCGGAGCGCCGGTTTCGACGTGCCGGGCGCGGCGTTGACGTACAGGGCGGCGTCCTGGCTGCGCGGCAGATGGCGCTCGGCGGTGGCGAGTCCCATGGTCAAGGTGGCGTCGTCGCCGAACACGGTGCCCTGGCTGGTGGTCAGCGCCCGCAGGGTGAACGTGGCCCTGCGCCCGTCGGCGAACCGCACCGGCAGCCTGCTGCCGATCCGCAGTCCGTGCCGGGCCGCGTACTCCTGGGAGAGCGAGACGCTGTCCGGGGCCAGTGCCCGGGCGGTGTCGCCGCGGGCGTAGTCGAGATGGAGCACGTCGTCGGCGCCCGGGCCGATGGCGGCGCCGGTGAGCCGGGCGGTGCGGCCGCCGGGCAGGGTGACGAGGAGCGGCACATAGCGCATCGGGACGACCTGGCCGGCGCCCGGCACCGCGCGCACCGCCTGGGTGACGGCGGGGGAGAAGGGCGCGAAGTGGTCGCCCTGGACGACGAAGTCGGCGCCGAGCGCCTTGTCGATCTCGCGGTCGAAGGAGGTGGCCATCGAGGTCCCCGCCATCGACATGCCGGTCACCAGCGCGAGCCCGATCATGAGCGCCGAGGCCGTCGCGCCGGTGCGCCGCGGATTGCGCAGCGCGTTGCGCTGGCTCATCCGCCCCACGGGCCCGAACAACCGCGGCAGCCCGCCGCCCACCACGCGGATGACGGGGCGCACGAGCAGCGGGCCCGCCACCACCGCGGCGATGAGCGAGAGCCCGATGCCCAGGCCGAGGAAGGACGCGGCGGCACCGATCGTCCGGGCGGCGGCCGCGCCCGCGAGTGCGGCCGCCGCCGGCAGGGCGAGGAGCCCGCCGGCGATCGCCCGCCCCCGCAGCGACCGGTCGCCGTCGGTGACCTCGACGTCGGCCAGCGCGGCCATGGGGGAGACCCGCGAGGCCCGGCGGGCCGGCAGATAGGCCGCGACGAGCGTCACCACCAGCCCGATCGCGTACGCCGCCGCGGGCACCAGGGGGCGCAGCACCATGTGCGAGGCGCCGGCGTTCATCCCGAACGCCCCCAGCAGCCGGATCAGCCCGGACGCCAGCCCGACCCCGCACAGCAGTCCGAGGGTGGACCCCGCCAGGCCGAGGAGCGCCGCCTCCACCAGTACCGAGCGCCGCACCTGCCGCCGGTCCGCGCCCAGCGCCCGCAGCAGCCCGAGTTCGCGCGTGCGCTGCGCGACGAGCATGGAGAAGGTGTTGACGATCAGGAAGACGCCGACGAGGACCGCGATCCCGGCGAAGCCCAGCATCACGTACTTGATCACGTCGAGGAACGTCGCCAGGGACTCGGCGGCCGACTTCGCCTGCTCGGCCTGCGTCGTGTATGTCCAGCCGGGGCCCAGAGCGGTGGCGATCCGCCGCTTCAGCGTCGCGTCGGACACGCCGGGCGCGGCGTCGGCGGCCACCGAGGTCGCGGTTCCGGGCCGGCCGATCAGACGGGTCTGCGCGGTGGGCGTGTCCACGAACAGCAGGGCCGCGCCCGGGTTGGTGGTGGTGAACGTGGCGATGCCGACGAGCCGTACGGGGAAGGCGCCCGGCTGCGCGAGCACGCGCAGGGTGTCCCCGATCCGCAGCCCGCGGTTGGCCGCGGTGTCGGCGTCGATCAGCGCCTCGCGGTCGCCGTGCGGCGCGTGGCCGCTGGTCAGCCGGACCGGACTGCGCGGATTGCCGGACCAGTTGGTGGCCAGGGTGGGCGCCCCGGTCGTCGGGCCGACGGGGCGGTTCCGTGCGTCGACGACGGTGATGTTCTGGACGGTGACGTCGATGCGCGCGTCGGCGACGCCCGGCACGGCCCTGACCTTGGGCAGCAGCGACGCGGGGAGGGTGGCCACCTGGCCCGACGCGTAGTTCTGGTTCTCGGCGAACGCCTCGGGCGGACCCACCGTCACATCGGCCGCGGTCGAGGCGAAGAGCCGGTCGAAGGTGCGGTTGACGGTGTCGGAGAAGATCATGCTGCCGGTGACGAACGCCACCGACAGCAGGACGGCGAGCGCGGACAGCAGCAGCCGGCCCTTGTGGGCCAGGAAGCTGCGGAGCGTCGCCCGGAGCACGGGAGGGTCCTAGCCCTGCTTCCGCAGCGCGTCGAAGCGCTTGAGCCGCTCCAGCACGCCGTCGGCCGAGGGCCGGGCCAGGTCGTCGACGATGCGCCCGTCGTTGAGGAAGAGCACCAGGTCGGAGTGGGCGGCCGCGGTGGGGTCGTGGGTCACCATCACCACGGTCTGGCCCAGCCGGTCCACGGCCTCCCGCAGGAAGCGCAGCACCTCCGCGCCCGACTGGGAGTCAAGGTTGCCGGTGGGCTCGTCGGCGAAGATCAGCTGCGGGCGGGAGGCGAGCGCGCGGGCGCACGCGACGCGCTGCTGCTGTCCGCCGGACAGCTGCGCCGGGCGGTGCCGGAGCCGGTCGCGCAGGCCCAGGGTGTCGATGACGCGGTCCAGCCACTCCTGGTCGGGCCTGCGGCCGGCGATGTCCATGGGCAGCGTGATGTTCTCCGCGGCGGTCAGCGTCGGCAGCAGGTTGAAGGCCTGGAAGACGAAGCCGACCTGGTCCCGGCGCAGACGCGTCAGCTGCCGTTCGCCCAGGCGCGTGATCTCGGTGCCGCCGATCCACACCTGCCCGGAGGTGACCGAGTCCAGTCCCGCCAGGCAGTGCATCAGCGTGGACTTTCCGGAGCCCGACGGCCCCATGACGGCGGTGAACCGGCCCCGCTGGATGTCCACGTCCACCGCGTCCAGTGCCACCACGCGGGTCTCGCCCGTTCCGTACGCCTTGGTCAGTGCCACGGCCCGGGCGGCCGGCCCGGCGCCCGTCACGGTGTCCTCTGTGCCGGTTGTCGGCGGTGTTGCCGGTGTCGACACGCTTGTCCCCCATCATGCCGATGTGCGTGCTGTCGTATGGGGCGAGAGTAGGTCGTCGCGGGCGCGTGTGCATCGTCCGGCGGTCGCGCTCCGGATCGTCCGTGTAAGGGGCACTTGTCACTGCTAGCACCTCGGCGCTAGCCTGTTGGTATGGCCAAGACCCAGTTGAACGTGCGGGTCGACGAGACCACCGCCGCGACCGCCCGGGAACGGGCCGCGCAGCGGGGGATCAGTGTGAACCGCTACATCGAGGAACTCGTCCAGCAGGACGCGGGCGAGAACGGGCGGACCTTCGTCGAGGCGGCCGCCGACTTCATGAAACAGTACGAGTCCGTCTTCGCCGAGGAGTTCGGCGCGGAGCACGAAGGCCGCCGTTGACCCTGCGGATCGATCTCGCCTGGCTGCTCATGGTCGCCGAGCACAACACACCCGGCGACCCCCAGGTCGCCGACTGGGGCGCGCTCGTCGCCGCGGTCAGCCGGCACGAGGCCGAGATATTCGGCGTGCCCGTGTACGGCGACCCCCATGAGTGCGCCGCGGCCCTCATGCAGTTGCTGGTGCACGTCCCCGCCCTGGAGCGGTCCAACGTCATGTTCGCCTCGGCCGTGGCGTACGCCTACCTGGTCGCGAGCGGGCTGAAGGTCGTCACCTCGCCGGAGCGGGTGCGGGAACTGGCCCGGCTGGTCAAGAGCGGCACGGCCGATGTGCTGGAGATCGCCGAGGTACTGCGCGGCTGGAGCGCCTGAACGGCGGCGGCGCGCGTCAGTCCCGCGGCCACCGGCTGCCGACGGGCAGGTCCCGCCAGTGCGGCGCAGACAGGTGCAGGAGCGCGTAGCGGTCCGGGTCGTCGCCCGCCACCGCGTCGTCCCACAGGGTGAGCTGGACGATCTCCCAGTGCCGGGGGTCGACCGCGAGCAGCGCCGCGTGGACACCGGGGGCGGCGCAGCGCTCCTCCCAGCGCCGCAGCGCGCGGGCCACCGGTTCGCGCGGGTCGGCGCCCTCGGGCAGGCGCTCGCGCAGGCGGCTCGCCGCCCAGGGCGCGGAGCCGTGCGCCGGGCCGGGCCGGAACGCGGCGCCGGTCCAGTGGTGCACGCCGGGGCGGCCGAAGTCGCCGACGATGCCCCCGAAGCCGCCGCCGCCCCACAGGAAGCGGTTCATCCCGGCGGTGTCGCCCCACAGGTAGAAGGGCGCGTACTGGTTGACCGGCGAGCCGTCGGTGCCGCGCTCCCGCACCAGGTAGGCCTTGAAGCCCAGGCCCTCGTACGCGTCGGTGAGACGGCCGCGACCGGCCACGCGGTCCCGGATGATGCCCATGTCGTAGTCGGCGGGCAGGGTGATCTCGTACTGCATCGCGTACACGGCGCGGGGCTCCCTAGGAGTGGTGGGACAGCAGCGCCAGCACTCCGCTGACGGCCTGGTCGAAGGGCGCCGCCGAGCCGGCCGCGCGGGCGAGCACGTAGCCGCCCTGGAGGACGGCGACCACGGTCGCGGCGATGTCGTCGGCGTCGAGCCCGGGGGCGAGTTCGCCGTGCGCCTGGCCGTCGGCGAGGACGTCGGCGATCCGGCCGCGCAGCCACTCGAAGGTCTCGTCCACCGGGGCGCGCAGCCGCGGGCTGGAGACGATCTCCGGGTCCTGGGTGAGCCCTCCCACGGGGCAGCCGCGCAGCACCTCGCGTTCGCGCCGCAGGTAGCGGGTGATCCGCTCGACGGCCGTGCCGGGCCCGCCCAGTTGCTCCTCGGCCAGCGCCCGCATCTCCGCGGCGGTGCGCCGCACGGCGGCGAGCGCGAGGTCGGGCTTTCCGGAGAAGTGGTGGTACATGCTGCCCTGGCCGACACCCGAGCGCTGCTGGATGGCCTTGGGACTGGTGCCGACGTAGCCGCGTTCCCACAGCAGTTCGCGGGTGCTCTCGATCAACCGGTCCGGGGTGTCCACGCGGATGACTGTACATACCAGTAGGTACAGCGGGCAAGATCGGCCCGGACGGCGTGCCGTGGCCAGGACGTGCGGCGAGCTCGGCACCGGCAGCCCGCGCTCCGGAATGCGCAAACGGCGCAGCTCCAGCAGTTCGAAGCCGCTCGCCCGCACGGCCGCGGGAGTGTCGCGCCCCGTCCGGCAGCCCCCGAACAGCAGCGGCCAGAACGTGTGGTCCGCCGCCCACTGCGCCGCCGCCGCCCCGCGGCCCGTCGCGCGGCAGTGCTCCAGCAGCCGCAGTTCACCGCCCGGCCGCAGGACGCGCAGCAACTCGCCGAGCGCCCGCGCATGGTCCCGCACGGAGCACATCACCAGCGAGGAGACCGCCGCGTCAAAACCCTCGGTCTTGACCGGCAGGGCCTCCGCGACACCCGGCACCACATCCACCGGCACCTGCGCCCGCCGTGCCTCATCGGCGGCGAGCCGGCGAAGATGCCGTTCGGGTTCGATGGCCACGACCTCCGCGACCGTGCGCGGATATTGACATCCTCCCCGTCCTAAGGGACGGGGATTCCTGGCTCACGTGGGCTGGGGACCAGCGGTCCGTCAGCTCTTACACGATCGGCACCAGCCGGGTTGAGACCAGCCCGGACCAGCATCACGCGGGCGGAGTTCTTGTCCCTGGGGGACACGGTTCCGCACGGGGTGCAGGTGTAGGTACGTTCTGAAAGAGGAAGTGCGTGCTTGGTTCTCGCTCCGCACGATGCGCAGTCCATGGTGGTGTGCGCGGGATGTACGAGTCGGACGTCCCGCCCGTGCTTGCGGCCCATCTCGATCAGCGCCGCCTTCGTGGCCCCGATCGCCGCGTCCGCCGCCTTACGGGCCATGCTGGACTTCGCCAAGAACTTCGGCCGGAAGTCCTCGACCGCAATCGCGTCATGGTCACGGACGACCTGCTTGGCCCACTTACGACCCGTGTCCTGCCGTTGGCGCGCGATCTTCTTCGACACCTTTGCCGCGGCCCGGCGAGCCCTGCGGTAACCGCCGCTGTCGGGCTCGCCCTTCGGGGTGCGGCGCCGGGCCATCATCTTCTGATAGCGGGCGAGCTTCGCCGCGGCACTCTTGCCGTGCTGGGCGTGGGGCAGGTCGTGGAGATCGCTGGTCGTGGTCGCGGTCTCGCGCACCCCCCAGTCGATACCGATCACCGCTCCCGTGGCGGGCAGCGGCTGCACCTGGACGGCGACTACGAAACTGGCGTACCAGTGGCCGAGGCTGTCCTGGTGGACGCGGACCGACGTCGGGGCGGCGGGCAGGTCGCGGGACCACACCACCGTCAGCACGATGCCGCCCGCAAGGTGCAGGCGCCTGTCCTTGAGCCGGAATCCGCGGGTGGTGTAGTTCAGCGTCGGGTCGGCCTGGCGCTTGCGCTTGATGCGGGGCATCCCGGCTCGCTGTCGCATCGGAAGCCGCGCCGTGATGTCCTTCAACGCCTTGGCGCGGGACTTGGCGAAGTCCCGGATCGTCTGCTGCTGCGCAACGGAACTGCCGTTCCGCAGCCACGCCGTCGACCCTCTCGCCTCGGTCAGCATTTTGTCGAGCTGCGCCGGGCCGCACGTGATCTTCTGCTCGGAGGTCCGGTTCAGGGCGTGGACCTTGCGGGACACGGCCACGCACTCGTTCCACACCCACCGGCACCGCGCCCACTCCGCCTCCAGACCGGCACGCGCCGTGGACGACACGCGCAGCCGGAAGGTGTATCGGGCATGTCCGAACCCCCGCCCGGCTACCTCCGCAGTCGTCATGCCACGGAACGTAACAGTCCCCACTGACAACGAAAGAGAGTGCAGGTCAGGACAGATGCGCCAACAACTCCGCCGCTTCGCGGCTCCGACCCATGCACCCCTTCCCCCTGGCCTGAAGGCCGGGGCCTCCTGGGAGAAGACAGGTGACGGAAGTTCAGCCCCGGGCCGGCACCGATCTCGATCACCCGGCCGGACAGCCCGGCCAGCAGTTCCCCCCGCAGCTCCGCCAGGCCCATACGGGTCTCGGCGCCCCGGGCGCAGCGGGCGTAGAAGCGGGCGAACAGCGGGTGGTGGACGGGCTCGTGCATCGCGCCGGAACGGATGGGCATGGCAGGTCCCCTTTGCCTCGTCGTGCCCCCCTCTTCCGGATTGTGCCGCCGGAGCGGGGCCGCCATGCCTCCTCGCGCGCGGTTCCTTCCGAGGGGCGGGAGCGCGCCCCGCCCCGGAACCGACGTGCCGTCAGATGATGGAGCTCCAGACGGCGGTGAACGCGTCCACGTCCCACAGACCGCCGATGCGGGGGGCGATCCAGCCCGGCGCGGCCTGCTGGAACGCCTCCGGCGTGAGCTCGGCGGCCCCCGCGGGGACGGCGCCGACCAGCGGGGCGCCGGTGCAGACCGGGAGGTCGGCGAGGTTGCTGCGCGCCGCCAGGTCCGGGTCGCCGGGCCAGCTGCCGATCACGAAGCCGGCGCACGCCAGCGCGCGGGCCCGCAGCGCCTCCGCGGTGAGGGCGGCCGTGTTGAGCGTGCCCAGCCCGGCCGGGGCGACGACGAGGACCGGTGCGCCCAGCATCTTCGCCGCGTCCGCCAGCGTGGAGCCCTCCTCGTCGAACCGCACCAGGAGCCCGCCCGCGCCCTCGACCAGCACGATGTCGTGGACGGCCGCCAGCTTCGCGGCCGCCTCGGCGATCTCACCGGGTCCCACGGACGGCTGGCCGGCCCGCCGGGCCGCCGTGGCCGGGGCCAGGGGGTCCGGGTAGCGGGCGAGTTCGACTCCGGTGAGCTCGTACCCCGCCAGCCGCGTCACCTCGGCGGCGTCCCCCGGCTCGTCGGGACCGAGGCCGGTCTGCGCGGGCTTGAGGTAGGCGACGCTGGCGCCCACCGCGAGCGAGGTCGCCGCGATGGCCGCCGAGACCACCGTCTTGCCGATCTCCGTGCCCGTACCGGTCACGAACAACACCGTCATGCCGCCTCCGCCGCCGCGCACACCGCCGCGCAGATGCGCGCGACGTCCTCGTTCCCCGTCACGTACGGGGGCATCGTGTAGATCAAGTCCCGGAACGGGCGCAACCATACCCCCCCGCGGACGGCGGCCCGCGTGACGGTCGCCATGGCAGCCGCATCGAGGGCCTTGTCGAGCTGGACGACCCCGATCGCGCCCAGCACCCGTACGTCCCGCACCCCGGGGAGCGCGGCCGCGGGCGCGAGCCCGTCCCGCAGTCCGGCCTCGATGCGCTTGATCTCCTGCGCCCAGTCCTGCCCGAGCAGCAGGTCGATGGAGGCGCAGGCGACGGCCGCCGCCAGCGGGTTGCCCATGAAGGTGGGGCCGTGGGCGAGGACGGGGACCTCGCCCCGGGAGATCCCGTCGGCGACGCGCGCGGTGCACAGCGTCGCGGCCATCGTGAGGTACCCGCCCGTCAGGGCCTTGCCGACGCACATGACGTCGGGGGAGACGCCCGCCTGCTCGGCGGCGAAGAGCGTGCCCGTCCGCCCGAATCCGGTGGCGATCTCGTCGAACACCAGCAGCACGTCGTGCTCGTCGCACGCCTCGCGCAGCACCCGCAGATACGCGGGGGAGTGGAAGGTCATACCGCCCGCGCCCTGCACCACGGGCTCCACGACGACCGCGGCGAGCTCGTGCGCGTGCCGGGCGACGGTCTCCCGCAGGTGGTCGGCGTACGCCTCCTCGTACGCGGCCGGCGGGGCGTCGGCGAAGACCTGGCGGGGCAGCACCCCCGACCACAGCCCGTGCATGCCGCCCTCGGGGTCGCACACGGACATCGGCTGCCAGGTGTCGCCGTGGTAGCCGCCGCGCCAGGTCATCAGGCGCTGCTTGGCGGGCCGCCCGAGGGAGCGCCAGTACTGGAGGCACATCTTGACGGCGACCTCGACCGACACCGAGCCGGAGTCGGCGAGGAAGACATGCCGCAACGGTTCGGGGGTGATCTCCACCAGACGGGCGGCGAGCCGGACGGCGGGCTCGTGCGTGAGCCCGCCGAACATGACGTGGCTCATGCGGTCCAGCTGGCCGCGGGCCGCCTCGTTGAGCACCGGGTGGTTGTACCCGTGGATCGCCGACCACCAGGAGGACATGCCGTCGACGAGCTCGGTCACGCCCTCGACCGGTTCGGCCAGCCGCAGCCGGACCCCGGCCGCGGAGGCGACGACGAGCGGTTCCTGGCGGCCCGGCATCGGCCCGTACGGATGCCAGACGTGCTCCCGGTCCAGGGCCAGGAGCTCGCCGGCGGTGAGCGGTTCAGGCATTGGGCGGCAGGTCCGTTCCGGTGCCGCGGCGGCGGACCGCCACCAGGTCGGTGCGCGCGGCACCCGCCGGTACCGGGGCGCTTTCCGCGCGGCCGCCGCAGGGCCCGCAACCGCCGCCGTCCGAGGCGCCGTGCGAGCCGCAGCCGCCCTGCGCGGAGCCGTGCGAGCCGCAGCCGGCGGCCGCCACCGCGCCCGCGGCATCGGCGCGGTGACCGGGGAGGGTGACCGTACCGGCGCCCTCCACCTCGAAGCCGGCGTCCGCGATCATGTCGAGATCGGCCTGGCCGGCCTGGCCCTCACTGGTGAGGTAGTCGCCCAGGAAGATCGAGTTGGCCAGGTGCAGCGCCAGCGGCTGCATGGTGCGCAGGTGCACCTCGCGGCCTCCGGCGATGCGGACCTCCACGTCGGGGCAGACGAAGCGCACCATCGCGAGGATGCGCAGGCAGCGCTGCGGGGTGAGGTTCCACTCCTTGGCCAGCGGCGTGCCCTCGAAGGGGATGAGGAAGTTGACGGGCACCGAGTCCGGGTCCAGTTCCCGCAGTGCGAACACGACGTCGACCAGGTCCTCGTCGCTCTCGCCCATGCCCGCGATCAGGCCGGAGCAGGCGGACAGCCCCGCCGCCTGGGCCTGTTGCACGGTGTCGACGCGGTCGGCGTAGGTGTGCGTGGTGGTGATGTCGCCGTAGACCGACTCGGAGGTGTTCAGGTTGTGGTTGTACGCGTCGGCGCCCGCGCCGCGCAGCCGGCCGGCCTGCCCCTCGGAGAGCAGGCCGAGGCAGGCGCAGACCTCCACGCCCTCGTTCTCACCCTTGATGGCTTCGATGGTCTTCGAGACCCGGTCCACGTCGCGGTCGGTCGGCCCGCGTCCGCTGGCCACCAGGCACACCCGCTTGGCGCCGCCGGCGACCCCCGCCGCCGCGGCGGCCGCCGCCTCCTCGGGCTTCAGCCAGGTGTACTTGAGCACACCGGCCTCGGAGCCCAGCCGCTGCGAGCAGTACGAGCAGTCCTCGGGGCAGAGCCCCGACTTGAGATTCACCAGGTAGTTCAGCTTCACGCGCCGGCCGAACCAGGCGCGGCGCACCTTGCCGGCCGCGGCCACCACGTCGAGCAGTTCGTCGTCCGAGCCGGCCAGCACGGCGAGAGCCTCCTCGCGCGTGGGCAGCTCGCGGCGCAGCCCCTTCTCCACCAACCCATTGAGCAGATCCATGCCGCGATCCTGGCGCACGCGGCGACCATCGGCCAATGAGGCACCCCACAAGACCACTCGCGCAGGGTGTGTGGATCACCACACCGTGCAAACCGGCAGGGCAGACTACGGTGCTGGAGACATCGCACACCGACCCCGGGGACGACCATGGCCCGCGACCCGTTCGACTGGATCGACGCGCACGCCGAACGGCGCGGCGCGGCGGGGCTGGTGCGCACCCTGCGGCCCCGGCCGGCCCGGTCGCCGCTGCTCGACCTCGCCTCCAACGACTACCTGGGCCTGGCCCGGCACCCGGAGGTCACCCGCGCGGGTGCCGACGCGTGCCTGCGCTGGGGCGCCGGGTCCACCGGCTCACGGCTGGTGACCGGCAGCACCGAGCTGCACGCCGAGCTGGAGGCCGAACTCGCTGCCTTCTGCGGCTTCGAGGCGGCCCTGGTGCTGGCCTCGGGCTACGCGGCCAACCTCGCCGCGGTGACCGCGCTGACCAGTGAGCCGGGCACCCTGATCGTGTCCGACGCGGGCAACCACGCCTCGCTCATCGACGGCTGCCGGCTCTCCCGGGCCACCACCGAGGTCGTCCCGCACGCCGATCCCGCCGCGGTGCGCAAGGCGCTGTCCGGCCATGACGGGCCCGCCGTGACCGTCACCGACTCCGTCTTCTCCGTCGACGGCGACGCGGCCCCGCTCGGCGAACTGGCCGCGGCCTGCGCGGAGGCGGGAGCGGCCCTGCTGGTCGACGACGCGCACGGGCTCGGCGTCCTCGGTGACGGCGGGCGTGGGGCGGCGGCCGCCGCCGGGCTTGCCGGTGCCCCCGGGCTGGTGTGCACGGCCACCTTGTCCAAGTCGCTGGGCAGCCAGGGCGGCGTGGTGCTGGGCCCGGCCCGGGTCATCGGGCATCTGGTCAACGCGGCGCGGACGTTCATCTTCGACACCGGTCTGGCGCCGGCGGCCACGGGTGCCGCCCTGGGGGCGCTGCGGCTGCTGCGCCGGGAGCCGGACCGCGCCGCGCGGGTGCGTGAGGTGGCCCGGGAACTGCACAAGAGGCTCGCCGCCGCGGGACTGGAGGCCACCGCGCCGGACGCGTGTGTGGTGTCGGTGCGGGCGCCCTCGCCGGAGGCGGCCGTCCAGTGGGCCGCGGACTGCCGGGAGGCGGGGCTCGCTGTGGGGTGCTTCCGGCCCCCGTCGGTGCCGGACGGGATCTCCCGTCTGCGGCTCACCGCGCGCGCCGACCTGACGGACCGGGAGATCGGCGACGCCGTCGGGACGATCGTCCGTACGGCGCCGCCACGCCGCTGAGCTCAGGGGCGCCCGGTCAGGGTTCCCGTGCGCACGGCGTCCAGGAACGCGTTCCACTCGGTGGGGGTGAAGAGCAGGGCCGGGCCGCGCACATCCTTGGAGTCGCGGACGGCGAGCTGTCCCGAGAGCGGCCCCGAGGGGACGAGGGCCGTCTCGACGCAGTTGTTCGCCGCCGTGCTGTAGCTGCTGCGTCGCCAATTCATTCCGAACAGGGACGCACTGGAGGAAACGTACTGAGGCAGTGCGCTGGACATGGGGGTGTGCCTCCTTACGCGCCTTTGCCGATGCCGCTGACGAAGGTCAGCGACTGTTCGCTCGACAGGGCGTGGGAGCGCAGCCGGTTGAAAGCGGCACCGTACGCCCTGATGTCCTCTTCCTGATCCAGATAGAGACTACTCGTCAACTGGTCGAGAACGACAACATCCAGATCAGCAATGCGCGGAAACGAGAAGATGACGAAAGGCCCCGTGACGCCGATATGACCACCGGCGGAGAAAGGCAGCACCTGCAGATGCACATGGGGCAGGGAACCGAGCTCCACAAGATGGCTCAATTGCGCCGCCATCACTTCCGGTCCCCCCACCCGGCGCCGCAGCACCGCCTCGTCGAGCACCGCCCACAGCTCCAGCGGCGGTGAGGCGCGCAGCACCGCCTGCCGCGCGATACGCACGTCGACCAGTGTCGCGATCTGCCGCGGGCCCAGGTGGGGCAGCACCGAACGGGTCAGCTCGCGGGCGTAGTCGGGGGTCTGCAGCAGTCCCGGCACCACGGTGGTCTCCAGCGTGCGGGCCCGGCAGGCGTCGGACTCCAGGGAGATGAAGTCGCGGTAGGCGTCCGGGAGTTCCTCGCGGTACTCGTGCCACCAGCCACGCCGGGCGCCCTCGCCCCCGGCCAGCGCCGCGAGCATGTCGCGCAGCCGCTGGTCGCGGACGCCGTACGCGTCCAGGAGCGCGGTCACGTCCTCCGGGCGCACGCCGCTGCGGCCGGTCTCGATGCGGCTCACCTTGGACTGATGCCAGCCCACCCGGAGGGCGACCTCGCCGCTCGTCAGGCCGGCCGTGTCCCTGAGACGGCGCAATTCGGAGCCGATCTTGCGGCGGCGGACCGCCGGCACCTGCTGCATGACTGTGTACCTCCTGGTTCCCGGCATGCCCCGCCGGTCCCCGGGCGAAGTCTGCCGCGCAAATACGTTCTCTCGTAGCAGAGTTCACCGCTTTGGGCGACAGATATATGCATATAGCTGTGGTGGCACCGGTTTGACGGCACGATAGGTGGCACTCTGGCGCGTGGAAGCCGGTGGACACCGTACGGAAAGTACGGCCCCCGGCGGCCCGGGCGTGCGGCCCGGACAGGCGCGTGCCGGAGTCCCGGTCACGGCGGGAAAGGGACAGCGTCGCCATGGCAGACCATCAGGAAGTATCCGTCACCCTGCCGAGCGACCCTGCCTCGGTACCCGCGGCCCGTCGATACGTGTGCGACCTGCTGGTGGAGTGGGGGATGGCGGACGACTCGTCGCATGCCGACGCCGTGCGGCTCATCGTCTCCGAACTCGCCACCAACGCCGTCCTGCACACCCTCGGCCAGTCGCCGACCTTCACCCTCGACATCCGGCTCGACCGCGACGAGCAGCTGCGGATCGGTGTCACCGACAGCCATCCTCGCTGGCCCCAGCGCCTGCCGGCCGCCGTCCAGCAGGACAACGGCCGCGGCATGGTGATCATCCGGCATCTCACCGCCGAGGCCGGGGGCCGGCTCCATGTCACCCCCACCGACGAGGGCGGCAAGACCGTCTGGATCACCCTGCCGTGGGTGGCGGCGCCCGCACCGGTGGAGTGAACGCGCGACGGGGCCGCCCGCCGCTCAGCCGTGGCCGGGTACGAGCAGCGCCTCCGCGCCGACGGGGGTGAAGCCGGCCGCCAGCAGCGCCCGTACGCTCGCCGCGTTGCCCGGCGCGATCTGGGCCCAGAGCGTCCCGCCGTCCGGGACCAGCCGGCGCGCCTCCAGGGCCAGCCGGCGGCCGAGACCGGTGCCGCGTGCCGCGGGCTCGACCTCGACGGCCATCTCCCAGCGGCCGGCCACCCCGCGCCCGATGAGGACGGTGCCGCCGGGCACCGTCCAGACCCGCACCTCGTCCCGGTGCGACAGCGCCCGCGCGGCACGGGGATGCTCGCGGGCGGCGGTCTCCCGCAGGGCGAGCGGGGGGCCGGGCGGCGGACCGGGGAGGGCGGTGGCCGTCGTCAGCAGGTCGATGTTGTTCACCCGGCGCCCCAGCAGCCCGCACAGGGCCGTCAGGAACGGCGGGTTGAGCGGCGCCGACAGGTCACCGGGCGGCAGCAGATCCCGGACCAGGGCGGGGTCGGCGTCGGCGAAGACCACGCTGTGCGCCGTGAAGGCGATGACGCCGGCGTCGCGTGCCGAGGGCTGGGGCACGATCGTCACCGATCCGTCGGCGGGCGGGAAGACGCCCCGGGCGGCGTCGGCGAGCAGGCGCGGCAACGTCATGGGCGCCACGCTACGGCCTGCCGTGACCTGCCCCCGGCTACCGCGGGGAGAGGCCCCGGTTCGCGGGGCCCGGGAGGGCGGGCCCGGGCCCCGCGGCGGGCGGTCACCTCACACGGCCGTACCAGACGCTGCGGGTCCAGATCTTCTCCAGGCGCACCCGGCCGCCCGGCTTGGGGGAGTGCCAGATTCTCCCGTGGCCCGCGTATATCCCGACGTGGTAGATGCTGCTCCCGTAGTGGAAGAACACCAGGTCCCCGCGGGTGCGGTCGGAACTGTGCAGGTGCCGTGTGCTGTTGTACTGCGCGGCGGCGGTGCGGGGCAGTTTCCTGCCCACCTTCTTGAACGAGTAGAGCGTCAGGCCCGAGCAGTCGAAGCTGCGCGGGCCGGTGGCACCGTACCGGTAGGGAGCGCCCTTCTTCGAGGCCGCGACCTTCAGAGCCTCCGCCCGGATCGTGGCGGCGTCGGCGTGCTGGGCCATGTCCGGCAGGACCGCCGGACCGGCGACGGCGGCCGCCGTGAGGGCGGAGACCGCCCCGAACCGGGAGAGAACCGCGGACATGGCTGATGGCGCGATCATGCGCAAACCCTTCGTCGTCCGCCTGCGAAGGATGACCTGTCGGGTTCGGGCAGGCGAAGATGCCCGGCCGCTGACGCGGCTTCACCCCAAGGAATCGGCCCGTGGGCCGGTCCCGTCGTACTCGGGTCCTCCGCTCCTGCCGTTGCGTTCTGTGTCGACCTGGCGTCCGCGACGGCGGCAGGACTCGGCGTCCGCGCGGACCGCCCCGCCGGATGACGGGGGCTTGTCGTCGAAGGGATGGTCACCCACAGAACCGGTCAGGACATAACTCATCCGGTCGAATGTGAGTCTCTTCACGACTCACCTATTCGGGTGGACTCCGGGCTCAGGAGCCTCACCTGACGACTCGAAACCAGTCGAACACCTGCGATGGAGCGGCAGATTCCGGATGTGTGCGGCCGAGGCGCGCAAGTCGGGACCGATCGCGTGTCGACGCGACGTACAACGATCGGGCGAGTCCATTCGGTGTGACTTCGTGTCGCGCCGGTGCCGGCGTCCGACGGGCCGCCGGAGAGGCCGATCTGATCGTCACTCAAGGTGATGGAGCATCAATCACGCTGCGCGGGAGGCAGGGTGACCAGCCGCGTTCTCCGCTCCCCGTCGAGCACGCGCAGGGCGCGCTCGATCGTCGTGGTGTGCAGCTCGTGCTCCCCCCGCAGATGCATCGTGGTCAGCGCGTCGCGCAGTTCCGTCGCACGCCCCGCCAGGGCCTGGGCGGCCCGCAGCGCGCCGTAGGTGTCCCTGACGCGGGCGGGATTGATCCTCCCCAGCAGATCCACGACCTCCAGGTAGGTGTCGATGAGCTCACCCTCGGCGCGGGTGAGCGCGGGCAGCGGCGGCAGTTCGGGCACCACGGCCGGTCACCGCACGGCGCGCGGGCCGGTCCCGCCGTCGCCCTTGCGGCTGACGGTGAGCCGGTCCACCAGTCCGTACGCGAGCGCGGACGGGGCGTCGAAGACGGTGTCGCGCTCGATGTCGGCCCGGATCCGCTCCGGGTCCCGGCCGGTGTGCCGTACCAGCAGTTCCTCCAACTGGTCGCGGCTGCGCAGCAGTTCCCTGGCCTGGATCTCGAGGTCGGCGGTGGTGCCCTGGACGACCTCCGTGAAGGAGGGCTGATGGATCAGTACACGTGAACGGGGAGTCGCCAGCCGCTTGCCCGGCGCCCCGGCCGCCAGCAGCACGGCCGCGGCCGAAGCGGCCTGGCCGACGCACACGGTCGAGACGTCGCAGCTGACGAACTGCATGGTGTCGTAGATCGCGGTCATCGCGGTGAGCGACCCGCCGGGGGAGTTGATGTAGAGCGAGATGTCCTGCTCCGGGGCGGCGGCCTCCAGGTGGATCAACTGCGCCATGACGTCGTTGGCGGACGTGTCGTCGATGGGTGTGCCGAGCAGCACGATCCGCTCCCGCAGCAGCTTGGAGTACGGATCCATGGAGTGCACCCCTTCGCTGGTGCGCTCGGTGAACTCGGGCAGGACGTAGCGGGCGGTCGGTCGAAGCACGGCGGCACCTCCGTGGGGGCGCAGGGCCCCCGTCCATGTAAAAAATGTACAGGACGTACATCCCGTTATGATGGGGAGCATGGCCCACGAAGTCCCCGTGACACAAGCGCGAGCGGAACTCGCCGAGCTCGTCAACCGCGTCGTCTACGGCGGTGAGCGGGTGGTCCTGACGCGCCACGGCAAGCCGCTCGTCGCGCTCGTTTCCGCCGCTGACCTGCAACGACTCCAGGAACTCGACGAGGCGGCGGACGACGCCGTGGTCAGTACGGTCTCCTCGGTGCACCCCCCGGTGTCCGCCACGGGCGAACGGCGCCGCTTCGGCATCGCCGCCGAGCACCGCGGCACGACCGACGCCCGCCACGACGGAACCTGAGCGCTCGGCCGCCCGAGCCGTGCCCGCGCGCCCGGCCGACCGGGCCTGCCCGTGTCGTACCCGGCGGACCTGCGCCGTCGTGGCATGCTGCCCGGGATGCCCTGCCGGAACGGGCCGCCCGCACCCCGGTCCCGGAGCGGGGAGTTAACGCGGACGAAACGCCGCCGAACTAGCCTGCGGCTTCCGGCTGTCGGAGAGCGGCATCGCGGCCCGGGTACGGACCGCGGACCCGCTCACCCGGGACGACTGCGAGGTGTGGCCGTGCAACTGACCCCTCATGAGCAGGAACGCCTGCTCATCCATGTCGCCGCCGACGTGGCGGAGAAGAGGCGGGCCCGGGGCCTGCGGCTGAACCACCCCGAGGCGATCGCCCTGATCACCTCGCACATCCTGGAGGGCGCCCGCGACGGCCGGTCCGTCGCCGACCTCATGGCCTCCGGGCGCAAGGTGCTCACCCGCGACGAGGTGATGGAGGGTGTGCCCGAGATGATCCACGACGTCCAGGTCGAGGCCACCTTCCCGGACGGCACCAAGCTCGTGACCGTCCACGACCCGATCGCCCAGGGGCCCGCGTGATCCCCGGGGAGATCCTCCACGGCGACGGACCGGTCGAGCTCAACGCGGGCCGGCCGGTCACCCGGCTGGTCGTGCTCAACGCCGCGGACCGCCCGGTCCAGGTCGGCTCCCACTACCACTTCGCCGAGGCCAACCCGGGCCTGCGCTTCGACCGCGCCGCCGCCCGCGGCAAGCGCCTGGCCGTCGCGGCCGGCACCGCGGTCCGCTTCGAGCCGGGCCTTCCCGTCGAGGTGGAGCTCGTGCCGATCGGCGGCGCCCGCGTGGTCGAGGGGCTGCGCGGGGAGACCGGAGGTGCCCTCGATGGCTGAGCTGTCCCGCGCCGTCTACGCGGACCTGTTCGGGCCGACCACCGGTGACCGGATACGGCTCGCCGACACCGACCTGCTCGTCGAGGTGGAGAGGGACCTGTCGGGCGGGCCGGGCAGGTCGGGGGACGAGGTCGTCTTCGGCGGCGGCAAGGTGATCCGCGAGTCGATGGGGCAGTCCCGGGCGACCCGCGCCGAGGGCACCCCCGACACCGTCGTCACCGGGGCGGTGATCCTCGACCACTGGGGCGTGGTGAAGGCCGACATCGGCATCCGGGACGGCCGTATCGCCGCGATCGGCAAGGCCGGCAACCCCGAGACCATGGACGGGGTGCATCCGGACCTGGTCATCGGGCCGGAGACCGAGGTCATCGCGGGGAACGGCAGGATCCTGACCGCCGGCGCCATCGACGCGCACGTCCACTTCGTCTCGCCGACGATCGCCGACGAGGCCCTCGCGTCCGGCATCACCACCCTCGTCGGCGGGGGCACCGGCCCCGCCGAGGGCACCAAGGCCACCACCATCACCCCGGGATCCTGGCACCTGGCCCGGATGTTCGCCGCGCTGGAGCACTACCCGGTCAACATCGGCCTGCTGGGCAAGGGCAACACCGTCTCGCACGAGGCGATGCACGCGCAGCTGCGCGGCGGAGCGCTCGGCTTCAAGATCCACGAGGACTGGGGCGCCACCCCGGCCGCGATCGACGCCTGCCTCACCGTGTGCGAGGCCACCGGCGCCCAGCTCGCGCTCCACACCGACACGCTGAACGAGGCCGGATTCGTCGAGGACACCCTCGCGGCGATCGCCGGGCGCGGCGTCCACGCGTACCACACCGAGGGAGCGGGCGGCGGCCACGCTCCGGACATCATGACGGTGGTCGCGCACCCCAACGTCCTGCCCTCGTCCACGAACCCGACCCGGCCGCACACCGTCAACACCGTCGAGGAGCACCTCGACATGCTGATGGTCTGCCATCACCTCAACCCCGCCGTGCCGGAGGACCTCGCCTTCGCCGAGTCCCGGATCCGCCCCGGCACGATCGCGGCCGAGGACGTCCTGCACGACCTCGGCGCGATCTCGATCATCTCCTCGGACTCGCAGGCGATGGGCCGGGTCGGCGAGGTGGTGCTGCGCACCTGGCAGACCGCGCACGTGATGAAGAAGCGCCGCGGCGCGCTGCCCGGGGACGGACGGGCCGACAACCTCCGGGCACGTCGCTACGTCGCCAAATACACGATCAACCCGGCGGTCGCCCAGGGCCTCGACGGCGAGATCGGCTCCGTGGAACCCGGCAAGCTCGCCGACCTCGTCCTGTGGGACCCCGCGTTCTTCGGCGTCAAGCCCCAACTGGTCATCAAGGGCGGCCAGATCGCCTACGCGCAGATGGGCGACGCCAACGCGTCCATCCCGACGCCCCAACCGGTCCTGCCCCGGCCGATGTTCGGGGCGCTCGGCCGCGCACCGGGCCTGAACTCCGTCAACTTCGTCACCGGCGCCGCGCTCGACGACGGCCTGCCGGAACGGCTGGGCCTCGCCAAGGAGTTCGTCGCCATCCGCAACACACGCCGGGTCACCAAGGCCGACATGCGCGAGAACGACGCCATGCCGCGGGTCGAGGTCGACCCCGACACCTTCACCGTCCGCATCGACGGCGATGTCGTCGAACCCGCCCCCGCCACGGAACTTCCCATGGCCCAGCGCTACTTCCTCTTCTGAGCACGGCCATGACCACGACGACGCAGACAGCGGGCGGGGCCGTCCCGGCCGCGACACGGGCCGCGCTGCTGGTGCTGGCCGACGGCCGCTTCCCCGCGGGCGGCCACGCGCACTCCGGCGGCGCGGAGGCGGCGGTGAAGGCCGGCCGCATCCGCTGCCCCGCCACCCTGGAGTCCTTCTGCCGGGGCCGGCTGCACACCACCGGACTGGTCGCGGCGGCACTGGCCGCCGCCGCGGCCGCCGGCCTCGACCCGCTCGCGCTGGACGACGCCGCCGACGCCCGCACCCCCTCACCCGCGCTGCGCGCGACCGCCCGCCGGCTCGGCCGGCAACTCCTCAGGGCCGCCCGCGCGGCCTGGCCGTCCGACGCCCTCGACGCGCTCGCCGCCGCCCGCCCCCGCGGCGCCCACCAGCCCGTGGTCCTCGGGCTGACCGCCCGCGCCGCGGGCCTCGCGCCGCCGGACGCCGCCCACGTGGCGGGCTACGAGTCCGTGACCGGTCCGGCCACCGCCGCCGTACGCCTGCTGAGCCTGGACCCGTTCGCCGTGACCGCCGTGCTCGCCCGGCTCGCCCCCGACCTGGACGAGGTCGCGCGGCAGGCCGGCACCGCGGCACGGCGCGCCCTGACCGAGGGCACCGGCGCGCTGCCCGCCGCGTCCGCGCCCCTGCTCGACGTGTACGCCGAGCAGCACGCCACCTGGCCCGTACGCCTCTTCGCCTCCTAGGACGCCGCCATGCATCTCGACCACGACCACGTGCTGCCCGAGCGCTCCGGACAGGCCGTGCCCGCTCCGAGCGCCGTCCGCCCCGGCGGCGGCCGCCGCGCACTGCGCGTCGGGCTCGGCGGCCCCGTCGGCTCCGGCAAGACCGCCACGGTGGCCGCACTGTGCCGCGCGCTGCGCGACCGGCTGTCCCTCGCCGTCGTCACCAACGACATCTACACCCGCGAGGACGCCGACTTCCTGCTCCGCACCGCCGTCCTGCCGCCCGAGCGGATCACCGCCGTGGAGACCGGCGCCTGCCCGCACACGGCGATCCGCGACGACATCTCCGCCAACCTCGAAGCCGTCGAGGAGCTGGAGGAACGCCTCGGCCCGCTCGACCTCGTGCTCGTCGAGTCCGGCGGCGACAACCTCACCGCGACCTTCTCCAAGGGCCTGGTCGACGCGCAGATCTTTGTCATCGACGTGGCCGGCGGCGACGACATCCCACGCAAGGGCGGACCGGGTGTGACCACCGCCGACCTGCTCGTGGTCAACAAGACCGACCTCGCGCCCTACGTGGGCTCCGACCTGGACCGGATGGCCCGCGACGCGAAGGCGCAACGCGGCGACCTGCCGGTCGTTTTCACCTCGCTCGTCGCCGAGGACGGCGTCGCCCCCGTGGCCGAGTGGATCCGCGCCCGCATCGCCGACTGGACCGCGGTCCCCGCATGACCGGTGTCCGCGCCACCGCACGGATCACCGCCGCCCCCGACGGCCGCGGCGGCACCGCGCTGCCGGAGCTCGTCGGCGACGGCCCGATCGCGCTGCGCCGCACCCGGTCGTCCGAGGGCGGCACCGCCCGGGTCACCGTCGTCGGCGCCATGAGCGCGCCGCTCGGCGGCGACCGGCTCGCGATCCACGCGCGCGTGCTGCCCGGCGCCGCGCTGCGCGTGGACGCCGCGGCGGCGACGGTCTCCCTGCCCGGCCGGTCGGGGGAGCCCGCCCATTACGAGGTGCGGCTGACCGTCGGCGCGGACGCCGTACTGCACTGGCTGCCCGAGCCCGTCATCGCGGCCGGGGGCAGCGACCTGCGCATGACCACCACGGCCGAACTCGCCCCCGGCGCACGGCTCGTGCTGCGCGAGGAGCAGATCCTCGGCCGGGCGGGCGAGGAGCCGGGACGGCTCGTCTCCCGGCTGGTCGTCACGCTCGGCGGGCGCCCGCTGCTCGACCAGGCCCTGTCCTTCGGCCCCGGCGTGCCCGGCTGGTCGGGGTCCGCCGTACTGCACACGCACCGGGCGGCGGGCCAACTGCTGCTCGTGGACCCGGCGTTCGAGGAGAAGCCGGTCAGCCCGCGCCTCCTCGGCGAGGACCCGGAGCGGGGTGAGGCCGTGCTCACCCCGCTGGCGGGGCCGGCCGCCCTAGTCACGGCCGCCGCGGCGGACGGGCTGTCCCTGCGGGGCCTGTTGTCGGCTAGCGTGGGTCCGTGAGTTCGATAGACACCGATGACACCGAGAGCCCGGGCCGCTACGGCCCCGGCGCGACCACCGAGGCCGAGCCCGAGCAGGTCGGTCCCGTCCGCACCGAGTACTCCCCGGACCACGACGGAGACCCCGACCCCGGGGAAATCGTCTGGACCTGGGTCCCGTTCGAGGAGAACGACGGCCGCGGCAAGGACCGCCCGGTCCTGGTCGTGGCCCGCGAACCGGCCGGAACGCTGCTCGCCGTCCAGCTCTCCAGCAAGGAGCACAACGACGACCGGGAGTGGGTGCCCATCGGCTCCGGCCCCTGGGACAAGTCGGGCCGTGCCTCCTGGGTGAACGTCGACCGCGTGCTGCGCGTGCACGACGAGGGCATGCGGCGCGAGGCGTGCGCGCTGGACCGCGGCCGTTTCAACATCGTCGTGAACCGGCTCAAGGAGCTCTACCGCTGGCGCTGAGCCCCGGCCGACGTGACGGCCGGGCCGTGTCGTCACATGAGCCCCCCGGCTGCCGCCGGGGGGCTCCCGCCGCGTTGCCCCGTGGTTCGCGTGGCCGGGCTGCTCGGACCGTAGCCGGGGTGAGGCTGCCCGACAGCACGGCCGAGGCCCCCGGGCGGTGCGCCGCCCTGGTCACTCCGCCATGACGGAGTACTGCGAGGAGTCGTGCTCCAGCACGCACTTGCGCATGCCGGCGCGGCGGGCCGTGAACTCCTCGCTCGCGACGAACGCGAGGTACTGCTCCATGGACGCCCATTCGCTGGTCACGATCCAGCAGTCGGGGTCCTTCACGGATTTGCACAGCTGCGAGCTGATGAACCCGTCGGCCTTGGCGATGTCGCTGTGCACGAGGTGGTACGCCGCCGCATACTGGTCGCCCATCCCCTCGTGCAGCTGGATGCGCAGGACGACGCGTGTTTTCGTGGGTGAAGTCGTCGGTGAAGTGCTCATGACCCTCGACCTCCCGTGGGACAACGAGGACGCTGTTGCTTCGCCGGATGCTCACTCTGCGGGGCCGCCAGGCCACGGTGCGGGACGGCGGCGGGTCCGGCGGGCCGGGACCGCGAGGCGCGGCTCCCCGGCGGGTCGGTGACGTGACGGGAGGGTGTCCTTCCCCGCGTTTCCCATGAGCGGACTCCCATGGGGCGCGGGCACCCCGAATGCCGCCGTTCCACGACTGTGGCCCCCTCACCCGGGCGGCGCATTACCGATGAGCCGAACGGGTGAGGGGGCCCTTGGGGCGTCAGGCCGCGGGCTGCGGCACCCCGTCCCCGGTGAGCAGCGCGGCCAGGGCCCCGGCGGCTTCCCCGGGACCGCCGCGGCGGTGGAGGAGCTCGGTGCGGTGGACCAGTCGCGGCGCGGCCGGCGGCACCGCCGCCGACGGGCGGGGCAGCAGTACGGGGCCGAGTCCGGCCCGCACCAGGTCGAGCACGCCGCGCATGCTCGCCCGGGCGGCGCATTACCGATGAGCCGAACGGGTGAGGGAGCCCTTGGGGCGTCAGGCCGCGGGCTGCGGCACCCCGTCCCCGGTGAGCAGCGCGGCCAGGGCCCCGGCGGCTTCCCCGGGACCGCCGCGGCGGTGCAGGAGCTCGGTGCGGTGGACCAGCCGCGGCGCGGCCAGCGGCACCGCCGCCACGCCCTGCCGGCCCGCCACCGCCGAGCGGGGCAGCAGTACGGGACCGAGCCCGGCCCGCACCAGGTCGAGCACGCCGCGCACGTCCGGCCCCTCGTAGCGCACACCGGTGCGGAAGTCCTCGCCGGACGCTGCCGGGTGGAGCCCGGCGACCGGCACGGCAGCGGCGGGCGCGTCCACCCACAGGGCGTCGGCGAGGTCGGCCAGCCGCAGCCCGGACCGGCAGGCCAGCGGGTGGTCCGCGGCCAGGGCGACGACCAGTTCCTCCTCGGCGCACCGCACGGCACGCAGCGCACCCGCACCGGGCACCCCCAGCGGATCGCTCGGCGCGGCGGCGCCGTCCACGAGGCCGAGGTCCAGGTCCCCGGCCGTGACACCGGCGACCACCGCGGCCCGGTCCAGGACGCGCAAGGTCACCGCCGTGCGCGGCCGTTCCGCCCGCAGCCTGGCCACCGCGAGGGCGACCCGGCCCCCCATGGCCGGTGCCGAGAGCCCGGCCGTGATCCGTGCCGCCGGGGCTCCCGCCGTGCGGGTGACCTCGGCGCGGGCCGCCGCCAGGCGCAGCAGCAGCGGCTCCGCGTGCTCCAGCAGGCGCCTGCCCGCCTCCGTCGGCGCCACGGGCCGGCGCCGGAGCAGTTCCACGCCGAGATCGGCCTCCAGGGCGGCGATGTGCTGGGAGACCGCGGACTGGGTGTAACCGAGCCCCCGTGCGGCCGCGGAGAAGGAGGAGTGCCGGACCACTTCGGTGAAGGTGCGCAGCAGATGAGGGTCCACGGCGGATCAGTATCGCTTATCCGCCGTGCGGGAATCATCGTTGGACGTGATGCCGGCGGCGCCCCGAGGATGATGCGCATGACGTCGACCGCCGCGCCCGCTCGTGCCACCGCCCGCCTCGCCCTCGTCGGCGACCGCTCCGCATCCGTGCGGTCCCACCGCCGCGTACCCCGCCTGCTCGAAGCGCTCCGGGTACGGGACGGTCTGCTCCTGGACGCCTACTGGATCCCGACCGAGGAGGCCGAGGCGGCCGGGGAGACCGGAGGGGTCGAGGGCTTCGACGCGGTGTGGACGGTCCCCGGCAGTCCGTACCGCAGCGAGGCCGGCGCCCTGGCCGCCATCCGCACCGCCCGTGAACGGGGCATCCCCTTCCTCGGGACCTGCGCCGGTTTCCAGCACGCGCTGCTGGAGTTCGCGCGGAACGTGTGCGGCGCGACCGGCGCCGCACACGGCGAGAACGAACCCGGCGCGGGGGACGACGCGTTGATCGTGCCGCTCGCCTGCTCGCTGGTGGGGCACGAGGGGCCGCTGCTGATCACGCCCGGCTCGCGGACCGCGGCACTGCTCGGCGCCACCCGGACCGTCGAGCGGTACCACTGCGCCTTCGGCCTCAACCGCGAGCGCCTCGGTGAACTCGGCGGCCGGGGGCTGGTCTTCACCGGGCACGACCCGGACGGCGAGCCGCGGATCGCCGAACTCCCGGGCCACGCCTTCTACGTGGCGACCCTCTTCCAGCCGGAGCTGGCGGGGGACGGCTCGGTGCCGCACCCCCTGATCCGTGGCTTCGCCGCTGCGGCCGTCGCCCGCGCCGCCAACCGACTTGTCATGCATACGGCTTGGTAAAGATACGCCTGTGCGATCTTCTCCTGACGGCCATGCGGGCGAAATGATCCCTCTGAAGTTCTGTGCTCGCGCCGCCACAAGCGGCTCAACCGCAGGGGGACGTCATCGTGAGACGCACAGCCGTGCTCGGGCTCACCGGAGCCCTGATAGCCGGCACCGTCGTCGCCGCCGTACCGCAGACCGCGGTCGCGGGGGGCACCGCCCACGGACGCGAACACCATGTGAACGCGGAGGACATCGGCGTGCGGATCGCCGCCGCGCGCGCCGCCGATGCGGGCATCGACTGGGCGGCCTGCCCCGCGGACTGGGGCATCGCCGCCCCCGTCCAGTGCGGCTGGGTCACCGTGCCGGTCGACTACGCCAAGCCGTACGGCGCGAAGATCCGGATCGCCGTGGACCGCATCGGCAGCACGGGCACCGCCGCCGAGCGCCAGGGCGCCCTGATCTACAACCCCGGAGGCCCCGGCGGGTCCGGGATGCGCTTCCCGCTCCGCGTCACCACCAAGAACCCCATCTGGGCGGCGACCGCCAAGGCGTACGACTTCGTGGGCTTCGACCCGCGCGGCGTCGGCCACTCCGCGCCCATCTCCTGCGCCGACCCGCAGGAGTTCGTGAAGGCGCCCAAGGCCGACCCGGTCCCGGACAACGAGGCCGACAAGCGCGCGCAGCGCAAGCTCGCCGCGGAGTACGCCGAGGGATGCAAGGAGCGCACCGGCGCCGCGATGCTCGCCCAGATGACCACGCCCAACACGGCGCGGGACCTCGACGTCGTCCGTGCCGCGCTCGGTGAGCGCAAGCTCAACTACCTGGGCGTCTCCTACGGCACCTACCTCGGCGCCGTGTACGCGACGCTCTTCCCGGGTCACGTGCGCCGCATGGTCGTCGACAGCGTCGTCAACCCGGCCCGCGACCAGATCTGGTACCAGAACAACCTCGACCAGGACGTGGCCTTCCAGGGCCGCTGGGACGACTGGAAGGCGTGGGTCGCGAAGTACGACTCCGTCTACCACATCGGCAGCACCCCGGCGAAGGTCCAGGCGCAGTGGGAGCGGCTGCGCGCGACCGCCAAGGCGCACCCGATCGGCGGGCTCGTCGGCCCGGCCGAACTCCTCGGGCTCTTCCAGTCCGCCCCGTACTACGACTCGTCGTGGGCGACCGTGGCCGGGGTCTGGAGCAAGTACCTCGCCGGCGACACCCAGGCCCTGGTGGACGCGGCGGCCCCGGACCTGTCGGACACCGCGGGCAACATCGCCTCGGAGAACGGCAACGCGGTCTACACGGCGGTGGAGTGCACCGACTCCCCGTGGCCCCGCGACTGGCGCACCTGGGACCGGGACAACTCCCGGCTGCACGCCAAGTACCCCTTCCTGACCTGGGCCAACGCCTGGCTGAACCTGCCCTGCGCCACGTGGGGCGTCCCGCAGCGGAAGCCGGTGGATGTGCGGACCGGCAACGGCCTGCCGCGCGTCATGATCGTCCAGAGCACCCGTGACGCGGCGACCCCGTACTCCGGAGCCGTCGAGCTGCACCGGCGGTTCAAGGGCTCGCTCATGATCACGGAGAAGGACGCCGGCTCGCACGGCGTCACCGGCCTGGTCAACCCCTGCATCAACGACCGGGTCACCGGCTACCTCGTGACCGGCTCCCTGGACCGCCACGACGTCACGTGCACCCCGCACGCGGCGCCGGTGCCCCCCACGAGCTGACGTCCGCACCACCCCGCGCGAACGGTCCCGGCCCCCGGTCGAGGGGGCCGGGACCGTTCTCCTCCGGCGCCGGGAGCGGGACCGTCAGCTCAGGCGCACACCCGTCGTGCCCTCATTGCCGTCGCCGGTGTTGACCGTGCCGCGGGGCTCGAACATCAGGATGCGGGTGCCCTCCTCGGCACGCGGCCGGTGCCGGACACCCCTGGGCACCGTGAACACCTCGTGCGGGCCGAGGCTCACCGTGCGATCCGGCAGGTCCAGGTGCAGCCGGCCGGCCAGGACCAGGAAGAACTCGTCGGTGCCGGCATGGCTGTGCTCGGCGAATTCGCCCTCGATGTTGGCGACCTTGACGTCGTAGTCGTTGACCTCGGCCATGACGTGCGGGAGCCACTTCTCCTGCACGGCGTCCATGACGGTGTCGATGTTGCGTTTGTCCATGCTCTGTTCCTACTCCTTACTCGGGAACGCGGTGGCGAAGGCCGCGCGGGTGGGCGCGTCCCGCTGCCGGTCCAGAACAGCGAAGACGACCCGGTCGAAGCGCTCCGCGAAGCGGCCGCCGGGGGCCAGCAGTCCACGGAAGGCGGCGGCGACGCGCGCCGGGTCGTTGCGGAACACCCCGCAGCCCCACGCGCCCAGCACCAGCGCCCGGTATCCCCCCGCGGCCGCGACCTCCAGCACCCGGCCGGCCCGCGCGTCGATCGCGGCGGGCAGCCGGACGGCGGCCGACGGGTCTTGGCGCTCGACGACCCCCGCATTGGGCGCGGCGCAGGTGAGGAAGCCCACCGCGAACGGTTCCTCCAGCAACTTTCCGCGCGGGTCGCGGAACACCGGTACGCCAGGGGAGTGGACGACACGGTCGCTGTAGAAGGGGCTGCCGTCGGCGCGGTGCCACGCGTAGAAGTCCCGGGCGGCGAGCAGGGTCGTGTACAGCGCCGAGGAGCGGCACAGCGCCTCCTCCTGCGCCTGCGCGCCGTTGACGTAGCCGCCGCCGGGATTGCGGGCCGAGGCGAAGTTGAGGACCGCGACCGGGGCCGCGCCCTCGTGCACGAGCCGGCCGGCCGCCGCCAGGCTGTCCTCGCCGGTCACCTCGAAGGCGGTCGGCGCCGTCAGGGCCGGGGCCGCTCCGGGCTCGACGGGCTCCGGCCCGAGGATCCGGGTCCCCGCGACGGCCCGTTCCACCGCCGCGCCGATCGACACCTCGGTCCCGCGCGCCGTGCGGTAACCGCCCGCGGCGACAACGGACTCCGTCTCGCGGGCGATCGCCCGCAGCCGGGCACTCATGCCTGATCCTTTCGCACGCCGGAAGGCTAGTGGGGGCTCCTCCGGGGAGCGAGGGGTTTTTCCGCGGCCAGCCAGCGGTCCTCCGCCGCGTAGTCGAAGAGGTCGCCGAAGCGGTCGTACGTCGTGGCCAGCACCGGGAACGCGGCACGCCAGTCGTGTTCGCCGAGCCGTGCCACGAGCTCGTCCACGGTCTCCGGCAGCGATTCCACCCAGGTCGTCATGGCGCGGTAGCCCAACTCGCGTTCGGCGGCCGCCATGTCGAGCACGAAGGGGTGCGCCGCGCTCCAGGGGGTGTCGCCGACGTTCGGGGCGGGCGGCGGCCCGTCCACCAGGACGGTCTCGGCGTCATGGCCCAGGAGTGCGCCGATGGCGGTGGCCATCTCCGCGACCGTCGGGGCGTACGGGTCGCCGGCGTTGAGGACCCGCGAGCCGGGGCGGCGGGCGGCGAGCCGCACGAGCTCGGCCAGATTGGCGGTGTGGACCGGGTGGAAGCGGCTCTCGCCGTTGTGGGCGAGGATCAGGACCGGCCGCTTGTCCAGGGCACGCTTGACGAAGTACAGCTCGCGCGGACGCAGGCTGTGCGGCCCGTGGATCGCGCCCGCCCTCAGCAGTGTGGTCGGCAACCGGTCGCCCGCCGCCAGGAGTTCACGCTCCAGGGCGACCTTGCGGGTGGCGTAGTCGTCCGGTCCGGCCGGCACGAGCGACTGGGTCTCGGGGACGGGGACCGGCAGGACCGGGGCGCCGCCGGGTTCCCCCTGGGTCTGCAGGCTGCGGCCCCGGTCGTCCTGGTAGACCGAGCAGCTGGAGACGACGACGGCCGAGCCGATCCGGCCCGACAGGTCCAGCAACTGGCGTGCGTGTTCCGGCCCGTACGCCACGCAGTCCAGCAGCAGGTCGCAGCCGTCGCCGAGGGCCGCGGCCAGCGCCGCGGTGTCCTCGCGGTCCACCAAGACCGGCCGCACCCCTTCGGGCCAGGGCACATCGCCGCCGCCCCCGCGGGAGGCCGCACGCACCTCCCAGCCGTCCGCCGCGAGCGCACGCACCGCAGCCCGCCCGATCTGCCCCGTCGCCCCGATCACGAATGCCGTTTGCGTCGTCATGCGGCGACGCTAGGCGGCCGCGCGCGGCCCGGGCCAGGCCGGTTCGCCCTGCGCGGATCCGCTGACGGCGCAAAGGGGCGGGACGCGGCGGGGGCGGCCCGGCTCAGGCGCCGCGCCGCAGCCGGGAGCCGGCTCCGCGTCCCGTTCCCCGGCCCTGCTCCTCGGCCTTCACGTCCGCGGCGTACCGGTCGACGTACTCCTGGCCGGACAGCTCCAGGATGGCGTACATGATCTCGTCGGTCACCGAGCGCACCACGAAGCGCTCGTGGTCCATGCCCTCGAAGCGCGAGAACTCAAGCGGTTCGCCGAAGCGGATGGTCACCGGCTTGATGCGCGGCAGCCGGCGGCCGGTGGGCTGGATCTCGTACGTGCCGATCATCGCGCAGGGGATCACCTTGACGCCGGCACGCAGGGCCATCGTCGCCACGCCCACCTTGCCCTTGTACAGCCGACCGTCGTGCGAGCGGGTGCCCTCGGGGTAGATGCCGAGCAACTCGTCGGCGGCCAGCACCTTCAGCCCTTCACGGATCGCCGAATCGCCCGCCTTGCCGCCGGAGCGGTCGACCGGGATCTGCCCCGCGCTGCGGAAGAAGGCCGCGGTCAGACGGCCCTTGAGGCCCGGGCCGGTGAAGTACTCCGCCTTCGCCAGGAACGTGATGCGGCGCGGCAGGATCGCCGGCATCAGGAAGTGGTCGGAGAACGACAGGTGGTTCCCGGCGACGATCGCCGCCCCCTTCTCGGGGATGTTCTCCATGCCCTCGATCCTCGGGCGGAACAGCAGCCTGAGGAGCGGGCCGAGGAGCACGTACTTGAGCACGTAGTAGAACACGGGCGACTCCCAACCGTCCGGCTCGGCCTCGGGGCAGTGTTCTGCCACGTCGGAAGGCGTGTCGGGGACGGCCAGTGTAGGTCCCCGCCTCGCTGTCCGTCACCGGTCGCGGGCGGCCGGCGTACCGACGTGGCGCGAAGTCGGTACGGAGAGGAGCAGCCGACCGCACCCGGGCCCGAGGTCACGCCGTCAGTGCCCCGTCGCGCCCTCCCGGGCATGACGGGGCATCAGGAACGCCGCCGCCAGCGCCGCGACGAAGGCGCCCGCCGCCATGAGGGCCGTCCACTGGGCGGCGTCCACGGTGTCCGCCCCGGCCGCGTACGAGAAGAAGGCCGTGCCGAGCACCGCGACGCCCACCGAACCGCCGAACTGCTGAACCGCGTTGAGGACGCCGGAGGCCGATCCGTTCTCGTGCTCCTCGACGTCGGCGAGGGCGATGTCGAAGAACGGCGCCATCACCAGGCCCATGGCGAAGCCGTTCAGCAGCAGTGCGGGCAGCAACTGCCAGGTGGTCGCCGCGTGGCCCGCGAAGTGCACCGTGAGGGCGAGCGCGGCGACTCCGACGGCGGACAGCGCGAAGCCCGCCTGGATGGTGAGCCGGCCGTACTTCGGGCCGAGGACCGCCCCGGAGAGGACCGCGCCGATCACGGTGCCCGCGGACCAGGGGATCATAGAGGCACCGGCGTGCAGGGCGCTGTAGCCGAGGCCCACCTGAAGGTGCAGCGTGAGCACGAGCATCAGCCCGCTGATCGCCGCGAAGAAGACGACGCCCACGACGAGCGCGGCGCTGAAGCCTCGGTGCCGGAAGAGCCCGGGCTCGACCAGCGGTGATCCTCCGCGGGCCACCAGCCGCCGCTGGTACCGGGCGAAGAGCCAGAACACCGGGACCGCGCCCGCCATCGACAGGTACGTCCACAGCGGCCAGCCCAGGTCGCGGCCCTGCACCAGCGGGTAGACCAGCATGAGCACGCCGAGGCTGACCAGCGCCGACCCGGGGAGGTCGAGCCGCGGCGCGTGCGGCGCCCGGCCCTCGGGGAGGATGCGCAGCGCCGCCAGGAAGGCCACGGCACCGATCGGGACGTTGATCAGGAAGACCGCGCGCCAGCCGGAGCCGAACAGGTCCGCGTCGGTGAGGAAGCCGCCCAGCACCGGGCCGGCGACCGCGGCCAGTCCCATGACCGGCCCGAAGGCGCCGAAGGCCGCGCCCTGTTCCTGCGGCGGGAACATCTGGCGCAGGATGCCGAGGCCCTGCGGGACCAGCATCGCGGCGAACACCCCCTGGGCGGCCCGCCCGCCGATCAGCATCCCGGCCGAGCCCGCGGCCGCGCACAGCGCGGAGCAGACCGTGAACCCGGCGAGCCCGATCAGGAACATCCGGCGGCGGCCGACGATGTCGCCGAGCCGCGCCCCGGTGATCATCAGCACGGAGAAGGTGAGGGTGTAGGCGGCGGTGATCCACTGGATCTGCGTGGAGCTGCCGCCGAAGTCGGCGCGGATCGACGGCGAGGCGACGCCGACGATCGTGGCGTCGAGCAGGTCCATGATCTCGACGGCCAGGACCACGGCGAGCCCGAGCTTGCGCAGGGGGTGGCCGGTGGGGGAGGCGCCCGCGGGTGTCGGCGGGGAGAGGGCTGTTTCGGTGCTCATGGGGTCCTCCGGGGCGGGCGTGGTGGACGAACGGCGTTCGTATCGAACGAACAGTGTTCTAGAAGACGAACGACGTTCGTGTCAAGTACGCTGTTCGTGTTCCGCTCCCGGAGGTACGCAGCCCGTGACATCGCTCCCCGCACCGCCCTGGCGCCCCGAGCGCAAGAAGGCCCCCCGCCGCACGCTCAACCAGGAGGTGGTCGTCACCGCCGCCCTGCGGATCGTCGACGCCGAGGGTCTCGACGCGCTGAGCATGCGCCGGGTCGCCCAGGAGCTGGACACCGGTGCCGCCTCGCTCTACGCGCACGTGGCCAACAAGGAGGAGCTGCTGGAACTCCTCCTGGACCGCATCCAGGCCGATGTGGCGCGCCCCGAGCCGGACCCCGAACGGTGGCAGGACCAGGTCAAGGAGATGGCCCGGGAGGGCCGCCGGGTCCTGGTCGCCCACCGCGACCTGTCCCGGGCCGCCCTGGGCCAGGGCATCCCCTCCGGCCCCAACGCCCTGCTCAACGCCGAGGCCATGCTCGCGATCCTCAAGGCCGGCGGCCTGTCCGACCGGGTCTGCTCCTACGGGGTGGACGCCCTGGCCCTCTTCATCACCGCGACCGCGGTGGAGGATTCGCAGCGCGCACAGGGCTTCGGCGCGCCCGAGGTGAGCCTGGAGGAACAAGTGGCCCGCGCCCGCGAGTACTTCGCCTCCCTCCCGCCGGACCGGTTCCCCCACATCACCGGCATGGTCGACGCGCTCACCCGCAGCGAGGGCGACGAGCGCTTCGAGTTCGGCCTCGACCTCCTCGTCTCCGGCCTGGCCCGCGTCACGGCCTGACGGCCGCGTTCCGGGGTGACCTGGGTCCCGGCTGCGCCGAGCGGGGACGGCCGGGCCGTCGATGTACGTCCGGGTCCGGGGGAAGGACGGCCGCCCTGCTCGTCGCCGGGGCACGTGCCGCGGTCCCCGCGCAGGGGCGGGGCATCAACCTCGGCACTGTGCGGTCCGGCTGCGCCGGATGACGTGCCGGGCGTGGTCCCGGGGCCGACGGCCGGGCCGCCGACACCTGTTCCGGGCCCGGGTGGGCGGCGTGCGACCTGCGCGTGTTCGGACACGTCCGGCACGTCATCGCCTGATGCCCGTATGTCTGCGCCGAACGGGAAAGCCTGCGCCTCTTCGGGCGCCTCCGGCGCGTCGCGACCGTCCGTCGAGAGGGCGTTTCCACCGGGGCGCGGGCTGGCGCGCGCCCGCGTGGAAGGCGCTCATGCCACGGTCCCGTCGGCGCGGGTTTCCTCGGGCGTCCATGGCCCCCGGAGGGCCGTCAGCGGGGCGTGCGGATCGCGAAGACGCCGATCGTCGCGAGGCCGAGCACGACCCAGGCGAACCAGAGCCAGCCGTTCGGCCCGAGGGCCACCGTGTACGCGGTCACGGCGACCAGGCAGGCCACCGTGAGCGCGATCATCGCCTTCGCAGGTACGGGCATCGTCGCCCTCCTCCCCGGGCGGCGCACGGCGGCGGCCCGGAGACCATGGTCGCCCCGATGGGCCCCGGTGCGCTACCAGTCGCCGTCCGTGACCGTGCCCTCGTCCTTGAGCTGCTGCACCTGTCCCGGCACCGGGGGCACCCACGGGGACTCGTCCTCGCCCAGCCAGTCGCCGACCGGCTTCACCTGGCCGAGGGTCTCCGGGGCCGCAAGGTCCTCCGCGTCGGCGTCGTAGTAGTCGAACCACGGCAGCCCGGCCGCCGTGTACGCCGCGCGGTTCACCGGGGACGGCGGCGGTGCCTCGCCGGTGATGCGCCGCCACTCGGGAGCCGTCGTGAGGTGGACGAAGATCCGGCCCGACGGCTCGTCCCGCCAGTGCGAGGGCTTGCGGTCGTCGCGGTAGACCTCCTGCCGCATCCGCCCGCCGGCGCCCAGCCCCATCGCGGGGGCGGACCGCGCGGGCCCGCGGGTCCGCGCGGACGGTGCCGCGCCCGGAGCGGGGGCTGCCATCGGTGCCATCGGCATCGGCGCGGCGCCCGCGGGGCCGCCGTACCCGCCGAAGGCCGGCCGGGGCACACCGGACCCGCGCCGCTGCTCGGCCTGCCAGGCCGCCAGCCGCTCCTCGCGGAGTTCGAAGACCTGGAGCTGCACCCCGCCCCAGACCTCCTCGCCGGTGACCTGGCCCTCGACGGTCGCACCCAGGCCCAGCGGCACGGCGACGAACTGCCGGATCGTGCCGGAGCCGGAGTTGATGCCGTCGAGCCAGGGCTGGCGCGGCAGCACCACATAGTTCTGCGGGTTCTGCGTGAGCCGGTCGCTCCACGGCGCGCCCGAGACCGCGCAGACCTTGCCGACGCCCACCTGGAGCGCGGCGGGCGCGGCGGCCGAGAAGCTCAGCCACATCGCCTCGCGCTGGTAGACCGGCAGCATGACGCCGCCGCGCGCGAGCCACTGCTCGGGCGCACGGTCGGGGAAGTCCGCGACGCGGCGCAGCGGGAAGGTGCCGAGTCCTGGTGGCAGGGGGTGCGTGCCCGTCTCGGGCAGCCGCAGCGTGCGCATGAAGCGCACCGTCACACCGCCCGGCAGCAGCAGCGCGTCGCCCGAGATCCGTACCTGGTCGCCCATCGAGGGCCTCCCTTCGCGGCGGGTGGCCCCGGTCAGCCCCGACCCCGCGCCTCCAAGGATGCCAAGTAGGCGTTGTAGGCGGCCAGTTCCGCGTCGCCGTCACGGTCCGCGGCGCGGTCCTTGCGGCGGGCGTGCCGCTGTTCCGAGGTGTACCACTGGATCAGCAGCGCCACCAGGACCAGCACCGAGGGGATCTCGCTGAACGCCCAGGCGATGCCGCCCGCGGCGGTCTGGTCGTCGAGGGCGTCGATCCCCAGCGAGGCCGACGGGTGCTGGAAGGTGCGGATCATGGGCTCGGAGGCCATCATCAGCGCGATGCCGAAGAACGCGTGGAAGGGCATGCCCGCGAACAGCTCCAGCATCCGCATCACGTACCCCGGCCGGTGCGGTCCGGGGTCGACGCCCATGATCGGCCAGAAGAAGACCAGGCCCACGCCGAGGAAGTGCACCATCATCGCGATGTGCCCGGCCCGGCTGCCCATCAGGGTGTCGAACAGCGGGGTGAAGTAGAGCCCGTACAGGCTCGCGACGAACAGCGGGATGGTGAACGCCGGATGCGTGACCACCCGCATGTAGCGGCTGTGCAGCAGCGCGACGAGCAGCTCCCGCGGCCCCTTGCTGCCGCGCGCCGCGGCGGGCAGCGCGCGCAGCGCCAGCGTCACCGGGGCGCCGAGCAGCAGCAGGATCGGGGCGACCATGGACAGCACCATGTGCTGCACCATGTGGACGCTGAACATGACCATGCCGTAGTCGTTCAGCTTGGTGCACATCGCCAGCCCGATGGAGAGCACACCGAGGGCGAAGGCGACGACGCGCCCGGCCGGCCAGCGGTCGCCGCGGCCGCGCAGCCGTACGACGGCGGCGCCGTACAGGGCCAGCGCGAGGACGCAGCCGACGAGGAACACCGGGTCCCCGCTGAAGGCGAGCCCCCGGCCGAGGGTGAACGGCGGGAGCTCCGTCATCATGCCGTGTCCGCCGTGGTCCATCCGTCACTCTCCTGTCGTGCCGTCCGCGCGCACCGCGCCGTCGGCAATGTGCCGGTTGGGGCGGGTGCGCCCGCACCAGACTAGAACCGCCCCCGGCCGCGGGTGCGGCCGGGGGCGGTTCCAGGAGGGGTGATCGGCGTGTCAGAGCACGCACTCCGCCTCGACGTAGCGCTCGGCGGGGACCGTCTTGAGGTGCTCGACGGCCTCGGCCAGCGGGACCAGGGTGATGTCGGTGCCGCGCAGCGCCGTCATCATGCCGAAGTCGCCGTTGTGCGCGGCCTCGACCGCGTGCCAGCCGAAGCGGGTGGCCAGCACCCGATCGTAGGCGGTCGGGGTGCCACCGCGCTGCACGTGGCCGAGGATCACCGGGCGGGCCTCCTTGCCCAGCCGCTCCTCCAGCTCGATCGAGAGCCGGGTGGCGATGCCGGTGAAGCGCTCGTGGCCGTACGCGTCCTTGACGCCGGCCTCGAACGGCATGGTGCCCTCGCGCGGCTTGGCGCCCTCGGAGACCACCACGATGGCGAACTTCTTGCCCGCCGAGAAGCGCTCGCCGACCCGCCGGGTCAGCTCCTCGATGTCGAAGGGACGCTCCGGCACCACGATCGCGTGCGCGCCGGCGGCCATGCCGGAGTGCAGCGCGATCCAGCCCGTGTGCCGCCCCATGACCTCGACGATCAGCACCCGCTGGTGCGACTCGGCGGTGGTCTTGAGGCGGTCCAGCGCCTCGGTGGCGACGGTGACGGCGGTGTCGAAGCCGAAGGTGACGTCGGTGGAGGCGATGTCGTTGTCGATGGTCTTGGGCACGCCCACGATGGGCAGCCCGTTGTCCGACAGCAGGCGGGCGGCCTTCAGGGTGCCCTCACCGCCGATCGGGATGATCGCGTCGAGACCCAGGTCGGCGACGTGGCCCTTGGCCCGCTCCACGCCGTCCCGCAGGTGCTCGGGGCGGACCCGGGAGGACCCGAGGATCGTGCCGCCGCGGGCCAGGATGCCGCCCACCGCGTCGAGGTCGAGCTTGCGGTAGTCGCATTCGAGGAGGCCCTTCCACCCGTCGTGGAAGCCTATGACCTCGTCCCCGTGGTCGACGACCGCCCGGTGCACGACCGACCGGATGACGGCGTTCAAGCCGGGGCAGTCGCCGCCGCTCGTCAGCACACCAATACGCATTGCTCGTTACTCCTGGAAGATCGATCCGGGCGCCGGACGCCGTCGTCCGGATGGACCCGCGGCGCGCGCACCGCGATACCTACGTTATCGAGCCGGGCACGGACGACGGAAACGCCGCCCGCACTGCGGACACTCCCGGCCCGGGCCCCGCTCCCGGTACCGCTGCTTCAGGCGGGCTGCGAGGCGGCGGCGATCCGCTCGGCGCGCAGCGCCTCGTACCACTGGTCGTCGACCGGCGGCAGCGCCCTGACGTCCATCGCCAGCTTGATCAGCATGTCCGCGATCTGCGGGTTGCGGGCCATGACCGGGCCGTGCATGTACGTGCCGAAGACGGTGTCGTTGTACGCACCCTCGGTGCCGTCGCCCGTGCCGTTGCCGTTGCCGAACCGGGTGCGGGCGAGCGGGCGGGCGTACTTGCCCACGTGGGTGATGCCCTGGTGGTTCTCGAAGCCGGTCAGCGGCGGCAGGCCGAGCGCCGGGTCGATGTCGGCCAGGACGTCGCCGACGCACCGCTCGCCCTCGCCGCGGACGCTGACCACGTCGAGCAGGCCGAGGCCCGGCTCGGGGCGGCCGAGGTCGTTGACGAACTCGTGGCCGAGGATCTGGTAGCCGGCGCAGACCGAGAAGACGATGGCGCCGTTGTCGACCGCGCGGTTCAGCCCGCCGTCGCGGCGCAGCCGCTCGGCGGCCAGCCGCTGCGGCCGGTCCTCACCGCCGCCGATCAGGTAGATGTCGCCGGATGTCGGGATCGGCTGGTCGGACCGTACGTCGATGCGGGTGACCGGGACCCGGCGCTGACGCGCACGGCGCTCGGTGACCAGCACGTTGCCCTGGTCGCCGTAGGTGCTGAGCAGGTCGGGGTAGACCCACACCAGGCGCAGGCTGGAGTCGCTCATGGTGTGTCCTCCTTACGGGGGGCGGGAGTCGAAGAAGGCGGCGGAAGCGCCGGGTCAGTTGCCGACGCGGCGGCGCAGGTCCTGGAACGCGGTGTAGTTGGCGATGGCCTCGATCCGGCCCTGCGGCGAGGTGCGCACCGCCTCGTCGAAGTCCGCGCACACCTGGAACTGCAGCCCGGCGACCTCCAGGCGGACCGCCAGGTCCAGCTTGCGGTCGCCGATCACACGGATCGGGTGCCCGGACAGCCGGGTGTAGTCCACGTCCCACAGCCAGGAGGTGTCGGTGCCGTCGGCGCCGCGGGCGTTCACCGAGAGGATCACCGGCGTCGGCGGCCGGTCGATGAGCGAGAAGGTCTCCAGCCAGCCGGCCGGGTTCTTCGCCAGCAGCAGGCGCACGTCGCGGCCCTGGAACTGCACCACGTCGTAGCGTCCGGCCACTGCCTGGACCTTGTACATCCGCTCCAGCGCGACCTTGGGGTCCACACCGAAGGCGGCGGCCGCGGCGGCGGAGACGGCGGCGTTGGACTTGTTGGCGCGGCCGGGCAGCTGCAGCTGGATCGGCCAGGCGGAGCCGTAGGGGTCGATCACGTGGTCGCCGGAGAGCGCCCAGGTCGGGGTCGGGCGGCGGAAGCCGCACTCGCCGCAGAACCAGTCCTCGGAGGGGCGCTGCAGCACACCGCCGCAGGAGGGGCAGGACCAGGCGTCGTCCTTCCACTCCTGTCCGGCCGCGACCCACACCACGGTGGGGCAGGAGGACGCCGCCCAGGTGATCAGCGGGTCGTCGGCGTTGGCGATGATGATCGCGTCGCTGCCGGCCAGCCCCTCGCGCCACTTCTCGGCGAGCATGCGGGTCTCGGCGGCCCGGTCCAGCTGGTCGCGGGAGAGGTTCAGCAGGGCGATGGCCTTGGGGCGTACGTCCCGTGCCACGCCGGCCAGGTACTTCTCGTCGACCTCGATCACGCCGTAGCGGGCCTCGGAGCCGCCCGCCAGGGCCGAGGTGATGCCGGCCGGCATGTTGGCGCCGAGCGCGTTGGAGACGACCTCGCCGTTGGCGCGCAGCGCCTCGGCGAGCAGCCGGGTGGTGGTGGTCTTGCCGTTGGTGGCCGAAACGAGCACAACGTCGAGGTGCGTCGCCAGCCGGGCCAGCAGGTCCGGGTCCAGTTTGAGCGCCACCCGGCCGCCGATCACCGATCCGCTGCCGCGTCCCGCCGCCCGCGACACCGCCGCTGCGGCCTTGCCCGCCGTCACGGCCAGCTTCGCCCGCGGCGACAGTGGCTCCGCGTTGCCTGCCATCGTCTCCACCATCCTCCTCGCGTCCGGCCCTGTCCGCCCTCCCCGGCGGTCGGCCGGAGCGCGTGCCCCGGCCATCGCACCGGCCGGAAGGCATCGGTCGCCGATCAGCCTATCCACTTCCCCTACCGGCGCTGAAACGAGCCGCCCCCGTACGCTGGCCCGCATGCCACACGTCACCATCCCCGGCAGCTCCGGGACCGTCCGTCCGATGCGGCTGCTGGGAGACCCCCAGCTGACCGCGCCCTGCCGCGAGGTGACCGCGTTCGACGCCCAACTCGCCACGCTTGTAGAAGACTTGTACGCCACGATGTATGCCCGTGACGGGGTCGGGCTGGCCGCGAACCAGATCGGCGTCCCCTTGCGCGTGTTCGTGTGGGACTGTCCGGACGACGAGGACGTCCGCCATCTCGGCCATGTGGTGAATCCGCGGGTGACGCACATCGGCGGCGTGACCGTGACCGGCCACGAGGGCTGCCTGTCCCTCCCCGGAGTGCACGCGCCCACGCCCCGCCACGACGAGATCACCCTGGAGGGCGTCGACCTGCACGGCCGCCCGCTGCGCGTGGAGGGCACCGGCTTCTTCGCCCGCTGCCTCCAGCACGAGTGCGACCACCTCGACGGCGGTGTCTTCACCGACCGGCTCAGCGGGCTGCGCCTGCGGCGCACCCTGCGCGCCGCCCGCCGCGCGCCGTGGGCGGTGGACGGCTGACACGTCCGCGGGGTCTACCGGAGCGGCGCGCCGGGGCGGTCGCCCACCGCGGCCAGCCGGCCCCACAGCAGGTCCGCCAGGTGGCGCACCAGTACGTCGCGGGAGCAGGGGCGTTCACCGAGCCACCAGTCGCCGGCGGCGTGCATCATGCCGACGATGCCGTGGCCCCAGACCCGGGCCGCCTCCTCGCCGTCGGGGCCCAGGTCCAGCCGTTCGGCGATGAAGCGGGCCAGTTCCTCGCCCATGCGGCGCAGTACCGGGGCCGAGTGGCGGCCGACGTCGAAGCCGCGCTCGCCCTCGGAGGGGTGCTCCGCCGGGTGCATCAGGAAGCGGTAGACCTGCGGCCGGGCCTCGATGGCGGACAGGTACGCGTGCAGGGTCGCCTCGACCCGGTCGCGGCGCTCGTTCGGCGCGTCCAGGGCGGCCCGCAGGTTGGCGAGCAGCGCGTCGGTGTGGCGGATGGCCAGGGCCCGGTAAAGACCGCTCTTGTCGCCGAAGTGCCGGTACAGAATGGGCTTGGTGATGCCCGCCTCGGCGGCGATCGCGTTCATGGACGCCTCCGGGCCGTCCCGCAGCACGACGCGGTCCGCGGCCTCGAGCAGCTCCCTGCGGCGTTCCTCCGCCGCGGTCGCCGTTCGCTGGTCCTGCCGCTGGCTGGTACCCACCCGAGCCTCCCCGCCCGTTCGATTTCTCCCGTCTGCGCAACGTAACACCCCAGGTCCGGTTGACAGTCCTTACCAGCCGGTAACAGACTGGTGTTACCGCAAGTAACCAGCACGTGGAGGGGACCATGAGCGGCTTCACGCTCGAGCTCAATGACGACCAGAAATCGGTGCGCGACTGGATCCACGGCTTCGCGGCCGACGTCATGCGCCCGGCTGCGGCGGAGTGGGACGAGCGCGAGGAGACCCCCTGGCCGGTGATCCAGGAGGCCGCGAAGATCGGCCTGTACTCGCTGGACTTCTACGCCCAGCAGTACTTCGACCCCACGGGACTGGGCATCCCGATCGCCATGGAGGAGCTGTTCTGGGGGGACGCCGGCATCGGCCTGTCCATCGTCGGCACCGGCCTCGCGGCGGTCGGCGTCCTCGCCAACGGCACCGACGAGCAGATCGGCACCTGGATCCCGCAGATGTACGGCGACCCCGCCGACGTGAAGGTCGCCGCCTTCTGCTCCTCGGAACCGGACGCGGGCTCCGACGTCGCCGCCATGCGGACCAGCGCTGTGTACAACGAGGCCAAGGACGAGTGGGTCATCAACGGCACCAAGACCTGGGCGACCAACGGCGGCATAGCCAATGTCCACGTCGTCGTCGCGGTCGTCGACCCCGCACTGGGGTCCAAGGGCCACGCCTCGTTCATCGTCCCGCCCGGCACTCCCGGGCTCGCGCAGGGCCAGAAGTTCAAGAAGCACGGCATCCGCGCCTCGCACACCGCCGAGGTCGTCCTCGACGGCGTCCGCGTCCCCGGGCACTGCCTGCTCGGCGGCAAGGAGCGGCTCGACGAGCGCCTCGCCCGGGCCCGGGAGCGCGCGCAGGGCGGCGAACGCCTCAAGAACGCGGCCATGGCCACGTTCGAGGCCTCCCGGCCCGCGGTCGGCGCGATGGCGGTCGGCACCGCCCGTGCCGCGTACGAGGTCGCCCTCGACTACGCGACGACCCGCACCCAGTTCGGCCGCCCCGTCATCGACAACCAGGGCGTCGCCTTCCAGCTCGCCGACATGCGCACCCGGATCGACGCCGCACGCCTGCTGGTGTGGCGCGCCTCCTGGATGGCGGTCGCCGGAAAGCCCTTCACGTCGGCCGAGGGCTCGATGTCCAAACTCTTCGCCAGCGAGACGGCCAAGAAGGTCACCGGCCAGGCCATCCAGATCCTCGGCGGCAACGGCTACACCCGTGAGTACCCGGTGGAGCGGATGCACCGCGACGCCGCGATCTACACCATTTTCGAAGGCACGAGCGAGATCCAGCGCCTCGTGATCGCCCGCACGCTCTCGGGCGTCCCCATCCGCTGACGCTCCGCGGGGGGCGCGGGACGGGCGCCTCCCCGCTGCGGGCCCGTACCGTCATCAGCCGGGGCGTTGAACGCCGCACGAACAAAGGGCATCGACATGCCGCCCCTCGGGACCGCTGCGCGGGGGCGGGCCCTCGCGTTCGGGCGGTACGGGCGCGTCGGCTGCGGGGGGAACACGCCCGGGCGCTGCCTCTGCGCGGCGTCCCGGGTGTCGGCGGTGCGACCGCGTGCTCGGCACCCGGGAAAGGGCTCGGGTCGTCCCGCCGCCGTCGACCTTGCCGGGGGACCGCGCCCTGCTCAGGTGTCTCCGGCGGATGCGCGGGACCGGCTCGACCATCTCAGGCGCGGGGTCGGCACCCGGCACACGGCGCGTTCGGCGTCTGGGCGCATTCCGCGGCCTTGGCGGCGGGGGCGGCTCCGAACCTTCGGGACGGTCCGCGACCGAGCGATGGCCGGGCGGCGCGTTGGGGCCGGCGCTTGCCTCGTCGGCGCGCGGCGTCGGAAGGGGCGGCTTGAGGGCGTCGGCGTCTGGGCGAGGAGTTTCGGCGCTACCCGGTACAGGGCTCGGGTCGTCCCGCCGTCGTCGACCGAGCCGGGAGATCTCCGGCGGATGCACGGCCCCGCCTCGTCTGCCGCATGCCTGGGTGCGGCCGCCCCGGTGCAGGGCGCGTCAACGGCGGCTTCGGGCCTCTGGACGTGGAGTTCAGCGCTGGGGCGCGGCGTGGTCCTTCGCCGCGCGGAATTGGCCTCGGCCGCGACTGAGCGATGCCGGGCGCCGCCCCGGCCCGCAGGCCGGCCTCGTGGGCGGCGCTTCCGCGAGGGCCGGGACCTCCCTGTCCGCCCGGACGACCGCGTTCGGCGCGCTGTGCAGGGCGTCCAGGGCGCGCCCTCAGCGCGCGTCAGTGGCGGCGGGAGGGGCGGGGGCGGGGGAGGGGGCGGAAGGCGGCTTCGAGGTCGTCGAGGGTTTCGACGAGGAGTTCCGCGCTGCGGCGCACCACGCGGTCCTCCGCAGACGGCGACCACTGCCCCAGCGTCGCGCGGACGCCGGAGAAGTCCGGCGGGCGCCGGGTGCGGACCGCGGCGGCGCCCTGGGCAGTGGCGTCGCGCAGCGCGGCGGCGAAGGGGACGGCGTCCGGCACCGGGGGCGCGTCCGGCGCGGGCAGGTGGGCCTCCATGAGCATCGGGATGCGGCCCAGGGCCGAGAGCGCGGCGTCGGCGGCGTCCGCGGAGCGGCGGGACAGTCCGCGGCCGCGGACCGGTTCGGCGTTCGCGCGGGCCACGGCCTGGTCCCACGCGAGCGCGGCGGCGCGCGCGTCCAGCAGCGCGGAGCGCACGGCCTCGCGGCGGCCCTTCCCGGGGGCGCCGTGCGCCTCGAGCGCGGTGGCCGCGTAACGCCCGGTCGCCTCGATGCGTTCCGCGAGCCGGTCCCGCAGCCGGGGCGTCTCCCACGCCGGGAAGACGGCGTAGCCGATCATCGCCAGCAGCCCGCCGAGCAGGGTCAGCAGGACCCGCTCGGGCACGGTCTGCGTCCACTGGGCGCCGGCCATGCCCAGCAGGAACACCACGTACGCGGAGACGGCCACCTGCGAGACCAGGTAGCCGGTGCGCATCAGCAGGTACAGCAGGCCGACCGAGACCAGGGCGAGGGCCGCGCACAGGTAGGTCCCGGGGGAGAACGCCTGCATGACGGCGGTCGCCACGGTCACCCCGGCCAGCGTGCCGACGAAGCGCGCCACGCCGCGCGCGTACGTCTGCGAGAAGTCCGGCCGCATGACCATCACCGAGGTCAGCGGCGCCCAGTAGGCGTGGCCGAGCGGCAGCGCGGCGCCCAGGGCGTAGCCCGCGGGGGTGACCGCGGCGAGCCGGATCGCGTGCCGGAGGACGGGCGAGTCCCGGCGCAGCTCCCGGCGCACCGTGCGGACGGTCAGCGGAACGAGTTCCCACAGGGTCGGGCGGCGCAGGTGCGCGGTGTCCGTCCCGGCGGAGCCCTCGCGGCGGGTCGCGGAGGACACGGCCTCGCCGAGCAGGGCGATCAGCCGCAGGCCGGTACGCCGCGCCGGTCCGCTGAGCTGGTCCCCGGGTCCCGGCTCGACCAGTGCCACGTTCTCGGCCTCCGCGGGCACTCGCACCGGCTCCGCCTCCCGTACCGCCCGCGCCACCGCGTCCAGCACGTCCGCGGCGGCCGCCAGCAGCTGACGGGCCCGGTCGCGCTCCGGTCCCTCGGCGGCCGCGCCGACCGCCGGGTCGGCCAGTGAGGCCAGGACCGGGCGGATGCGCTCGGCCAGGACGCGTTTGCCCCGCAGTGCCGCGGGGCGCCGCCGGGCCTGGCGGGGCGTCACCGTCGCGGCGCTGCGCGCGGCCATCAGCGGCGCGGGGTCGAACGCCGCCACCGGGTCGTGCCGCAGCCGGCGGGCGTAGTCCGCCTCGGCGGCGAAGGCGTCGGCCAGGGCGTCGCGCTGCGGCCCCCAGCGCCGTACGGGGAAGACCACGATCAGCGTGGCCTGCACGGCGCCGCCGGCGGCGATCACCGCCGCGTGGCCCAGCGCCGTCGCCACCGACGTGGGCAGCGTGATGACGACCAGCATCACCGCGACCGTCAGCGACGACACGAGGCCCGCCGTCGGTCCCAGCGCCCATGCCGTGCCCGCGAGGAACGCCCACACCGCGAGCAGCACCACGAACAGGTCCCAGTGCGCGCCGGCGAGATAGCCCAGGAAGGTGCTCACCGCCAGCCCGGCCCCGGTCACCAGGGCCAGCAGCGGCCGGGGGCGCCAGCTGCGCTGGAAGGTGGCCATGCCCGAGGCGAAAGCCCCGAAGGCGGAGGACGCGGCGACCACGGGGGAGGCGAGCCACAGCGTCACGCCGACCACGACGGCGACGCCCGCGGCGCCGCGCAGGGCGATCAGCGGCTCCAGCCTGGTGCGCTCCAGCCGCAGCCCCGCACGGGCGGCCCGGCCCACCGCGCGCAACCAGCTCATGATCCAGAGGATAGGACCGGAAGTGCCGGGTAAGCGCAGCGCACGATCCGTTCCGGCGAGCCCCGAGGAGGACAACCCGCCATGACCGCCTTTGCCCGCGCCCCCCGCGCGACTGTGCCTCCTGTGCCGTCCCCGAACCCCGTGCCGCCCTTCCCGCCCGACCCGGTGCCGCCGTCGCCGACCCCGGTGCCCGGTCCCGCCCCGGACCCGCTGCCCGAGCCGCCCTCGCGGCCGGACCCCGATCCGGCGCCCGAACCGCAGCCGGAGCCGCAGCCGCTGTGAGGAGGGGCCCGGACGGCAGGGGTCGCGCAATCGCGCCCTCGGTGGCCGGGGGGCATGGTTCAATGGTTTCCATGGCCAGCCTCACTGACACCGCGACAGGTCGCAGCGACCTCGAGCCGTTCTGGCCGTCCCGGCAGCAGTACCACTTCGACCGGGAGTGTTGCCGCGCGGTTCCCGCGCGGACCCCGGCCCGCAGCTGACGCCACCGATCCAGGCTGCCGCCCGCTGTCGGTGTCCCGGTCGTCCCGCGCAAGACGTCGTCCACGACTCCTTCGCGCGAAAGAACCGAGACCCCATGTCGCTCACTCCTTCCGTCCCCGTGCCGGCTGCCGGCCGCCAGCGGCTGCGCGCCGTGCGCCCCGGCGAGGTCCCGCCGCCCGTCCCCGACTTCCTGCCGCCCGGTGCCACCTGGCTGCCCGCTCCGGGGCATGTGATCCCCGAACTGGCCGGGCAGCCCCCGATGGTGGGCTATCTCGTCCTCGTCCCCGCCGAGCAGGCGCCCCCCGCGCCGGAGCCGCCCGCCGCGTCCGCTCCGCCGCTGGTGCGCGTCGACACCGAGCGGCGGGTCGCCCAGGTGCACGACCGCACCCTCGATCTCACGTACCTGGAGTTCGAGCTGCTCGCCCATCTCGTCGCCCACCCGCACCGGGTGCACACCCGGGACCAGCTCGTCACCACGGTCTGGGGGTACGGCCATGTGGGTGACGGCCGCACCGTCGACGTCCATGTCGCCCGGCTGCGCCGCAAGCTCGGGCCCGAGCACCGCGCGAGCATCGTGACCGTGCGGCGGGTCGGCTACAAGTACGCGCCGCCCGCGGCCCGCTGAGGCGGCGTCAGTCCGCGGACCGGTCCCGCGGCGCCGCCGGGGAGGCCCCGTGGCCCCCGGCGGCGCCGTGTTTTCCCATGTGTGACGTCCGCGGCATCTTCCCCCACCGGACTATGGGTACGCTGTCCCCATTTCCGCCGCGGCCCGGCGCGGCGGAGGCAGGTCCGGAGGGCGTGATGGCTGAGTCTCGGGAGTGGGCGCCCCCGGCAACCGGGACATCCGTGCCGCCCGGCTGGCCGGCCTCCGCGGACCTGCACATGGCGCTCAACGGCGTGGGCGGCTTCGACTGGGACCTCGACCTCGACCGCGTGCACCTGGACGGCGAGGCGCAGCGGGCCCTCGACGTGGGCCCGGAGGAGTTCGACGGCGACCCCCGCGCCATGCTGGCCCGGCTGGCGCCGGACGAGGCCGCCGCCGTCGACCGCACGATCAAGCAGGCGCTCGCCGAGGGCCGCGCCTCCTGGGGCGCCTACAGCCGGCTCACCCGCCGCGACGGGCGCCACGGCTGGGTCCGTCTGCGCGGCCGCGTCGTGCGCGACGGCGAGGGCCGGGCCCGCCGCGTGATCGGCATCGTCATCGACGCCACCGACGAACTCGTCCAGGCCGCCGCCTGTCTGCGCGAGGAGGACCGGTCCACCGAGAGCGATCTCGTCCTGGAGGTGACCGCGTCCCTGGCCCGGGCCGTGACCGTTCGCGATGTGACCGCCGCCCTGACCGGCAACCGCCGGATGGACCGGCTCGGCATCGCCAGCCTCTTCCTCGGCCAGGTCGAGGGCGGCCGGGTGCACGTGGTGAGCGACGCCAAGGAGACCAGCTGGGTCCCCGAGCTCCAGTACACCCGGATCGACGAGGAGTACCCGATGAGCGAGGTCGTCCGCACGCTGACGCCGCGCTTCATCACCTCGCCCGAGGAATTCGCCCGCCGCTACCCGGAGTTGTGGCCGCACATCGAGCCGCTGGGCCCCTCGGCCGCGGCCTATCTGCCGCTCATCGCGCAGGGTGAGCCGATCGGCGCGCTGGGTCTGCTCTACCGGCACAAGACGACGTTCTCCCCGCAGGAGCGCGACCTGCTCATCGCGCTCGGCGGCAGCATCGCCCAGAGCCTCCAGCGGGCCATGCTGTACGACCAGGAGCACGACCTCGCGCAGGGCCTGCAGACCGCCATGCTGCCGCGCACGATCCCGGACGTCCCGGGCGCCGAGATAGCCGTGCGCTACCGCTCCGCGCGGCTGGCCCGGGACATCGGCGGCGACTGGTACGACGTCGTGGCGCTCCCCGGCGGCCGGGTCGCCGTCGTCGTGGGCGACGTCCAGGGGCACGACACCCATGCCGCCGCCGTCATGGGGCAGTTGCGGATAGCGCTGCGCGCCTACGCCGCCGAGGGCCACGCCCCGGCCAGCGTCATGGCCCGCGCCTCCGCCTTCCTGCACGAGCTGGACACCGACCGCTTCGCCACCTGTCTGTACGCGCAGGCCGACCCCGCGACCGGCGCCACCCTCGTGGTCCGGGCCGGGCACATCGACCCGCTGGTCCGGCAGGCGGACGGCACCGTCCGCGTCCTGCCCACCTCCGGTGGCCTCCCGCTCGGGCTGTCCGCGCAGTTCGGCCCGCCCGAGTACCCGGTGACCGCGGCCGAACTCGCCCCGGGTGACGCCCTTCTGATGTTCAGTGACGGGCTCGTGGAGCGGCCCGGCGCGGACCTCGACGACGGTGTGCGCCTGCTGGCCGGCGCGCTGCGCGACGGGCCGTGCGGCCTGCAGAACCTGGCCGACCACCTGACCACCGTCATGGGCGAGCCGGCCACCGAGGACGACATGGCCCTGCTCCTGCTGCGCCGCGACGGCGACGCCAGGTCGGCCCCGGCGCGCCGGCGGCACCAGCACGTCGCCCAGGGGGACCCCGGGGCGCTCGTCGAGGCCCGTGCCATGGTCCGCGAGGCCATGGCGGCGTGGGGCATGCCCGGCCGGGCGGACGAGGCCGAGCTCGCGGCCGACGAACTGATCACCAACGCCCTGGTGCACACCGACGGCGGCGCCGTGCTCACCCTGCGCCTGCTCCCCGACCCGGCCCCGGCGCACGGCGAGGCCGGCTTCCCCCGCAGGCTGCGCGTCGAGGTCCACGACCTGGCCGCGAGCTGGCCGCGCCGCCGGGAGCCCGGCGACGGCGAGCTGTCCGGCCGCGGGCTGCTGCTGGTGGACCGGCTCGCCGACGCCTGGGGCGTCGAACCGCACGGTTCGGGCAAGTCCGTGTGGTGCGAGTTCCACGACGCGGGCACCGGCGGGCGGGACCCCGGTACCCCGATCGGCTGAAAGCAAGCGCCGGCGTTCCGCCCGGGTGCCGTTTCGGCCGGTCATGGGCCGCGGATTCACCCGTACGGCTCACTCGCCACGACACGCCGCCATTTGCCCCGCACGCTGTCGGTGAGGAGCCAAGAGGGAACTGCTCACATGCTGGCCGCGCCGGCACCGGGGAGGTCTGCGATGCCGACGGTGTCTACAAGCGTGATCGTCACCCGAACCGTGGAAGAGGTCTTCGACTTCCTGGCCGACGCCCGCAACCTCCAGATGTGGAGTTCGGGCGTGGCCGCCGTCTCGACGGAGTGCGTGCCCCCGGGGGAGCGGGCGGTGTACCGCTACCACTACCCCGGCCGCCACCGCGAACACCGGCTGGTCTGCTCGGTCTACCAGCCCTGCCGCAGGATCACCTACCGGGGGCGGCGGATGTGGAGTCCCCTGGGCACCCAGGTCCCCGAGTACGCCTTCCGTATGCTGCCCCACTCCCAGGGCTCGTTCGTGCAGCTCAGCGTCACCAGCACGCTCGGCGGGGGCATGCTGCTGCTGGCCCCCTTCCTCGGCTGGGCGTGGCGCCGCGACCTGCCCGAGGACGCGCGCCGGCTCCGCGAGGCGCTCGGCAGCCCGCTGGTGGCGCCCCCGCAGCCTCCCCCGCCGGCCGGGCAGGTACGTGCCGCCGCTCCACGCGCCCCGGCCGCCGCCGCATTGCCGGCGGCGGCCGCCCTGCGTCCCGCGCTGCCCCGTGTAGCAGGTCAGGACCGCATAGGCACGGGCACCTGACGGATCCGCCCGAAGTTCCCTCGATCCGGGTGCTTCGCTGACAGGCTGGACGCCGTAGGTGCCCCACCCCCGCACGACTGAACAGAGAGGACCCGCAGATGGCGGAGCAGGCCCGCATCGGCGTCACCGGACTGGCGGTCATGGGCCGCAACCTGGCCAGGAACCTCGCGCGGCACGGTCACCCGGTGGCCCTGCACAACCGCACTCCGGCAAGGACGCGGTCCCTGGTCGAGGAGTTCGGCGGCGAGGGCGAATTCCACCCCGCGGAGACCCTCAAGGAGTTCGTCGACTCCCTGGAACGTCCCCGGCGCATCATCATCATGGTCAAGGCCGGCGGCCCCACCGACGCCGTGATCGACGAACTCGTGCCGCTCCTCGAACCGGGCGACATGGTCGTCGACGGCGGCAACGCCGACTACCGCGACACCCGGCGCCGGGAGAAGGCGCTGCGCGAGCAGGGCCTGCACTTCGTCGGCACCGGTATCTCCGGCGGCGAGGAGGGCGCGCTCAACGGCCCCTCGATCATGCCGGGCGGCTCGGCCGAGTCCTACGAGTCCCTCGGCCCGATCCTGGAGGACATCGCCGCCAAGGTCGACGGCGTCCCGTGCTGCACGCACGTGGGCCCCGACGGCGCCGGGCACTTCGTGAAGATGGTGCACAACGGCATCGAGTACGCCGACATGCAGCTCATCGCCGAGGCGTACGACCTGCTGCGGCACGCGGCGGGCAAGCGGCCGGGCGAGATCGCGGACATCTTCCGGACGTGGAACTCCGGCCGCCTGGAGTCGTACCTCGTGGAGATCACCGCCGAGGTGCTGGCGCACACCGACGCCGAGACCGGCAAGCCGTTCGTCGACGTGGTCCTCGACCGCGCCGAGCAGAAGGGCACCGGGCGCTGGACCGTGCAGAACGCGCTCGACTTCGGCGTTCCTGCGTCCGGCATCGCCGAGGCCGTCTTCGCTCGCTCGCTGTCCGGCAGCACCGAGCTGCGCGAGGCCAGCGGCGGACTGCCCGGCCCCAGCGAGACCTGGCTCGACAGCGCGGCGGGCGACCGCTTCGCCGACGACGTCGAGCAGGCGCTGTACGCGTCGAAGATCGTCGCCTACGCCCAGGGCTTCAACCTCATCCAGGCCGGCAGCGCGGAGTTCGGCTGGAACGTCGACCCCGGCGCCATGGCCACCATCTGGCGCGGCGGCTGCATCATCCGGGCCCGCTTCCTCAACCGGATCAAGGAGGCGTACGACTCCGATCCCGGCCGTGCCACCCTGCTGACGGACGCCCACTTCGCGGACGCGGTCGGCTCGGCCCAGGACGCCTGGCGCCGCGTCGTGACCACCGCCGCCCAACTCGGCGTCCCCGCGCCCGGGTTCTCCGCCGCGCTCGCGTACTACGACGCGCTGCGCGCGGACCGGCTGCCCGCCGCGCTCGTCCAGGGGCTGCGGGACTTCTTCGGGGCGCACACGTACGGGCGCGTCGACAAGCCGGGCGCGTTCCACACGCTGTGGGGCGGGGACCGCTCGGAGATCCCCGCGGGCTGATCCCCGGCCGTCCGGCGGCTCGTCCCCCTCCGCGAGGGCGGGTGGACGCGCCGCCGGACGGTCCCTGCACAATGGGGGCGTGCGACTGACCCCCGTGAGCTGGGAACGGCTGACCGAAGCGCTGGCCGACCGCGTGGTGGAACTGAAGCCGCAGGACGGGGGAGAGCGCCCGCGCGTGGCCGTCGACGGGGCTCCCGCGGCGCGCCCCGAGGCCCTGGCGGAAAGCCTCGCGGACGCCCTGCGGCTGCGCGGGCGGCCGGTGCTGCGGGTCGCCGCGCGGACGTACTGGCAGCCCGCGTCGCAGCGTTTCGAGCTGGGGCGCCGCGACCCCGACGCCTACTACGACCGCTGGCTCGACACCGGCGCGCTGTGGCGCGAGGTGTTCGACCCGCTCGCGCCCGGCGGCAGCGGGCGGGTGCTGCCGTCGCGCTGGAACCCGGACACGGACCGCGCGACCCGCGCCGCGTACGAGGAACTGCCGCCGGGCGGTGTGCTGCTCCTGGAGGGCGCGCTGCTGCAGGGCTACGGGTTCCCGTTCGACCTGAGCGTGCACCTGCGGATGTCGCAGGGGGCGCTGGCCCGCCGGACCCCGGAGGAGGAGCGCTGGACGCTCCCGGCGTACGAGCGGTACGAGCGGGAGGCCGCGCCGGGGGAGACCGCGGACATCCTCGTCCATACCGACGACCCCCGGCACCCGGCGTGGACGGGCTGACCGGGCGCCGCTTGCAGCCGCCCCACGGCGACCGTTAGCGTCCCGGAGCACCATGACTGTCGCCATAGCTCCGCTGACCGCCGAGCACGTTCCCGAAGCCGCCGCTCTGCTCGACCGCTGGTACGGAAAGGCCCGAAGAGGCGTGCCGCTCCAGCCGGGACGGGCCGCGGGCTCGCCGGGCGGCGAGGAACTGCTCGGGAAGATGCTCGCGGGGCCGCGCACGGAGGCGGTCGCCTCCCGCGGCGGCGACGGCACGATGACCGGGTACCTCGTGGCGGCCCCGGTGGACCTCGCGGACGACGACCGCGCCGCGCTGCGCGCCCACCCCCGCTCGGCGCTGGTGGGCTACGGCGGGCACGCGCTGCGCGCCGGCCGCGACGGGCTGCGGGACGACGTGCTGCGGGGGCTGTACACGACGGTGGCGCAGCGACTGGTCGCGGACCGCCGGTATGTGCACTACGTGGACCTGCCCGCCGACGACGAGGCGGCGCTCGCCTGGTTCCGGTGCGGCTTCGGGCTGGAACGGGTTCGCGGCCTGATGGCCGTGCGGCCCAAGGGTCGCCAACCGCGCGGCGTGGACGCGCTGTCGGTGCGCCGGGCGGGACCGGGGGACCTGGAGCGGATCGGGCGGATGGCGGTGGAGGCGGCCCGCGCCGACCGGGGTGCCGCGGTGTTCCGCCCGCAGCCCGAGCCGGCGCTCGCCGCGCTGCGCACGCACTACGCGGGCGCGCTGGCCGATCCGCGCAGCGGGGCGTGGGTGGCGCTGCGCCGGGGCGAGGAGATCGGCATGGTCGTGCTGATCCCGGCGGAGCCCGGCCCGGTGGTGCCGGAGGGGTGCGTCGAACTGGTCGAGGCGTACGTGACGCATGTCGCCCGCGGCGAGGGCATCAGCCGGGTGCTGCTGGCGACCGCGCTGGCGTGGGCGTACGACCACGGGTACCGGCACATCACGGCGAGCTGGTCAGCGGGTTCGCCGGTGTCCGCGGCGAATTGGCCGGCGGTGGGGTTCCGTCCCGTGGCGTACCGGCTCCAGCGGGTGCTCGACCCGAGGATGTGGGCGACCCCACAGCGCTGAGGGGTTTGGTGGTGCGAACCACCTCTCCTTGACTGTTAAACTATCAAGGGTTCGCGCGAGGACAGAATCGTTTCTGCTGCGAACCCCCGCGACTGCCCCGGCCAGATCCCCCCGTCCTGGCCGGGGCTTCTCCTTTTTTCTTGGTCTAGACATGACCAACTCATCGGAGTACCTTCACTATTGGTCCAGACCAAGCCGGTCCTGCAGGCTCCGCAACTGCTCTCAGAACTCCCCCACGTTCTCCGAGGAGCGAAGCATGCCCAGAAAGCTCGGCGCGGCCGTTGTCGGCCTCGCCCTCGCCGGACTGTCCGTCCTGGCCACCGGCAGCGCCTACAGCCACGGCTACACGGACTCCCCGATCAGCCGTCAGAAGCTCTGCGCCAACGGCACGGTGACCAACTGCGGTGACATCCAGTGGGAGCCCCAGAGCGTCGAGGGCCCCAAGGGCTTCCCGTCCACCGGGCCCTCCGACGGCACCATCTGCGCGGGCGGCAACAGCCGGTTCGCCCAGCTCGACAACCCGCGCGGCGGCACCGGCTGGCCCACCACCAAGGTCACCGGCGGCCAGAACTACAGCTTCCGCTGGCAGTTCACGGCTTCCCACGCGACCGCCGACTTCAAGTACTACATCACCAAGCAGGGCTTCGACCCGAGCCGGCCGCTCACCCGCTCCGCGCTCACGCTGACGCCCTTCCTGACGGTCAACTACAACGGGGCCCGGCCCCCGGCGACCGTCACCCACCAGGGCGCCATCCCCACCGGTCACACCGGGCGCCACATCATCCTGGCGGTGTGGACGGTCGCGGACACGACCAACGCCTTCTACGCCTGCTCCGACGTGCAGTACTGACCACCTGGCCGCGCCGCCGGGCCCGCCGGTCCCCCCTCGGCGGCCCGGCGGCGCTGCCGTTCCCGGGGGGCCGCCGTGCGGAGCGCCGTCGACCGGCGCTCCGCACGGCGGGGTCGGCGGGGACCCAGGGGCTCAGGAACCCAGCGTCCACTTCTGGTTCGCCCCGCCGGTGCAGGTCCACAGCTGGAGCCGGGTGCCGTTGGCGGAGTTGTTGCCCGTCACGTCCAGGCACTTGTTCGCCTGCGGGTTGACGATGTCGTGGGCGGCGGACAGGACCCACTTCTGGTTGGTGCCGCCGGCGCAGTCCCACAGTTGGAGCTGGGAGCCGTCGGCGGTGCCGAAGTCCTTGACGTCCAGGCACTTGCCGAGGGCGCGCAGGGTGCCGTCCGCGGCGGCCGTCCACTGCTGGGCGGCCGAGCCGTTGCAGTCGTAGAGCTGGACGGGGGTCCCGTTGGCCGGGTTGGCGCCGGCGACGTCGACGCACTTGCCGGCCAGGCCGGTGATGCGCCCGGCGCCGCCCCCGCCGGAACCGCCGTCGGAGGTGGTGACGCGTACGTAGTCGACGACGAGTTGCTGCGGGAAGGAGGTGCTGCCGTCCGGGTCGCCCGGCCAGTAGCCCCCCACCGCGAGGTTGAGGATGACGAAGAACGGCTTGTTGAACACCCACTGCCGGCCGCCGAGGTCCGCGGGGGTGCGGCGCTGGTAGACGGTGCCGTCGACCGACCAGCTGATGGAGTCCGGGCTCCAGTCGATGGCGAAGGTGTGGAAGGCGTCGGCGAAGGCCTGGCCGCCCGGGAGGGTGTAGCCGGCGCCGATGCCGCCGGACCCGGAGTAGCCGGGACCGTGGAGCGTGCCGTGCACGGAGCCGGGCTCGAAGCCGACGTTCTCCATGATGTCGATCTCGCCGCTGGCGGGCCAGCCGATGTCGCCGATGTTGCTGCCCAGCATCCAGAACGCGGGCCACATGCCCTGGCCGCGGGGGAGCTTCATCCGGGTCTCGACATGCCCGTAGGTGGTGGTGAAGCGGCCGGAGGTGTTCAGCCGGGCCGAGGTGTACTGGCAACTGCCGTACCAGCACTGGTAGCCGGCGGGGTTCTCCTTGCGGGCGGTGATGACGAGGTGGCCCTGGCCGTCGAGGGCGGCGTTGCGGTTGCCCGCGGTGTAGTACTGCCGCTCGTGGTTGTTGACGTTGTCGCCGGTCTCGACCTGCCACTTGCCGCCGTCGACGCCGCTGCCGGCCGCGCCGTCGAACTCGTCCGCGAAGGTGGTGACGGCCGCCGCGGCGGCGGGGGCCGCTGCCGGGGCGCCGCTCGCGGGGCCCGTGGTCGTGAGGGCGGCGAGGGCGAGCAGGCCGGTGATGCCTGCGGCGAGCAGGCCGCGGGCGCGGGGGCGCCGGCGGGGGCGTGGGGGGACTGTGTTCACGCGTGATGCCTTTCATGGTGGGGCATGTACCTGACATGTGAACTCGCGGGAGAGGCCGGACGCCGTGGTCATGGGGGACGCGTGCGGCCCATCCGCCTTTGTTCAAGGCTTAGTTCACGCCGTGATTGAACTGCCGGGTCAAGAGCCCGTCAAGAGGTCTGGACCAAGAAGAGGGCCCGCGCGGGAATCCCCGCGCGGGCCCGCCCCGCACCGCTACCCTGTCCCGCCGCACGTCGCGGCGGCCGTCCGTCAGGTGCCGGGCTTGCGCCCGTACACGTAGACGTCGTCACCGGTCTTGAGCATGCTCCAGTACTTCTTCGCGTCCGCCGAGCGCATGTTCACGCAGCCGTGCGAACCCGGCGGGGACCACACGCTCCCCGCGATCGAGTGGAACGCCTCGCCGCCGTCGAAGAACTGGCTGTACGGCATCGCGACGTGGTAGATCGTCGAGTAGTGGTTGATGTGCCGCCAGTAGATCTTCTTCAGGCCGGTCCGCGTCTCGTAGCCGTTGCGGCCCGTCCGGACCGGCACCGGCCCGAACTTGAGGGTCTTGCCGTCCTGGATCCAGCTCAGCTGCCGGGTCAGGTCGACGCAGGCGATGCGCCCCTTGTTCGTGGGGCACTTGCCCGCCTTGTTCGGCGTCCGGCCCGCCGCCTTCTGGGCGTTCATGATCTTCATGACGCCCCAGGTCACCGGCCCCGCGTAGCCCGCGTTCGGGTAGATGCCGTTCTTCGTCTGGAACGCGCGTATCGCGTTGCAGTCCGCCGACGACTGCTTCCCGTCCACGGGCCGCCCGAGGAACTTCTCCACTTCCTTCTGGTACGGCCCCTTGCTCGCCGTGCACTTCGAGGCGGCGTGCGCCGTGCCGCCCCCCGCGACGACCGGAGTCACCGCCATCACGGCCACCGCGAGAACCGCACCCGCGCGCCGTCCCGCTGACAATCCCGCTCCCATGGTTCCCCTTCCCCGCCGGGCCGCCGTACGACGGCCTCACTCCCTAGGACATCCGGGAGGGGCGGGAGGTTGCGGTGACGGGACGACGCGCCTCGTCAACTGGACTGCGGAATCAGCGGGTTGAGGATCCCTCCAGCGCCTCTCGCACCGTGCGCACCGCCCGCTCCGTGTCCTCGCGGGTGATCTCCAGGTGGAACACGAAGCGCAGCCGCCCCGGGTAGGCGGCGCACAGCACCCCGCGCTCCGCGAGGCGTGCCCGTACCTCGTCCGCGGTCAGCCCCGGCGCGGGCTCGGCGAAGACCATGTTGGTCTGCGCGGGTTCGACGTCCAGGGCGGCCACGTCCTTGAGGCCCTCCGCGAACAGCGCGGCATGCGCGTGGTCGTCGGCCAGCCGCGGCACGTGGTGCTCCAGGGCATACAGGGCCCCCGCCGCCACCACACCGGCCTGCCGCATCCCGCCGCCCAGCGCCTTGCGCCAGCGCAGGGCGCGTGCGACGAACTCCCGGGAGCCCAGCAACGTGGAACCGACCGGGGCGCCGAGGCCCTTGCTGAAGCACACCGAGACGCTGTCGAAGTTCCCCGCGATCAGCCGCGCCTGCTCGAACGGGTCGCCGCCCGCGGCCACCGCCGCGTTGAACAGCCGCGCCCCGTCCAAGTGGGTGGCCAGCCCGTGCTCCCGGGCGAGACCGGTGGCCGTGCGCAGGTAGTCCAGCGGGACGGGCCGGCCGCCGATGGTGTTCTCCAGGCAGAGCAGCCGGGTGCGCGGGAAGTGCGGGTCGTCCGGCTTGACCGCCGCCGCGATGTCCGCCGGGTCCAGCGTGCCGTCCGCCCGGTGCGGCAGCGGATTCGGCTGGATGCCGCCCAGCACGGCCGCGCCGCCGCCCTCCCAGCGGTAGACGTGGGCCGACTGCCCGGCGATGTACTCGTCCCCGCGACCGCAGTGGGTCAGCAGCGCGCAGAGGTTGCTCTGCGTGCCCGAGGACACGAACAGCGCGGCCTCGAAGCCCAGGCGCTCCGCGATCCGCTCCTGGAGGGCGTTGACGGTGGGGTCCTCCTTGAAGACGTCGTCCCCCACCGGGGCGTCGGCCATCGCCCGGCGCATGGCCTCGCCGGGCCGGGTGACGGTGTCGCTGCGCAGGTCCAGGACACGGGCGGGGGCTTCGCCGCCGGCCGCGCCGACGTCTGCGGCGGTGGCGGTGGCGGGGGCATCGGTGGCATCGGTAGTGCGCATGGCCTCACCCTGCCACGCCCGCCCCGGCGACCCGCGGCCGGTACGATCGCCGGATGGACCCCTACTGGCACGCCGTCCTGCCGCCGCCGTGCGCCTGACCGGGCGCACTCACTGACGGCCTGATCTCCCCCAGCCCAGCTACCGCTGGGAGGTGCCCCCACCCCAGCTACCGCTGGGGTGCACTCCACCGGCCTTCGGCCCGGGGGAGTCCATGGGACGACACGACCTGGACCCGCCCCAGACCCGCGCCCCCGGCGAGCCGCGCGCCGCCCGGGGTCGCGGTAGTGCGCCCGCTGCGAATCCGCTCCTTCCGATTCGTGACGAAAGGCCACCGCCGTGCCCGAACTCTCTCCCGCCGCTTCCGCACGCCCGCTCACCATCCGACCGCCCGCCGCCCGCTCCCGGTTCACCCAGGGCGCCCTGCCGATCCTGGCCGCCGCGCTGCTGTGGGGCACCACCGGGACCGCCGCATCCTTCGCGCCCGCCGGCGCCGCGCCCGCGGCGGTCGGCGGCGCGGGTCTCGTCCTCGGCGGCCTGCTCCTGCTGGCCGGTGCCCGCGGCGCCGCGGCGCTGCTGCGCTCCACCGGGCGGGGCCGCCGCCCGCTGCTCGCCGTCGGCGCCCTCGCCGTGGCCGGGTATCCGCTCGCGTTCTACCCGGCGGTCGCCCGCACGGGCGTGGCCGTCGCCACCGTGATCGCGCTCGGCAGTGCGCCGGTCTTCACCGGACTGCTGGCCTGGGCGGCCCGCGTCGACCGGCCGGGCCCGCGCTGGATTGCCGCCACCGCGGCAGCGGTGCTCGGCTGCGCCCTGCTCGTCCTGGGCGGCGGCGCGGGCGCGGCCGACCGCACCGATCTCACGGGCGTCGCCCTCGCCGCATTGGCCGGGCTGTCGTACGCGCTCTACTCGCTCGTCGGGGGCCACCTCATCGGCGAGGGCCACGCCCCCGGCGCGGTGATGGGCGTCCTCTTCGGCGCGGCGGGGGTGCTCACGCTGCCGGTCGTCCTCGCTTCGGGAGCGGCGGCGTGGCTGCCGACCGCGCGCGGTGCTGCCGTCGTCCTGCACCTCGCGCTGCTGACCACGTTCCTCGCCTACCGCCTGTTCGGCCACGGCCTGCGCCGCACGACCGCCGCCGCGGCGACCACCCTCACACTCGCCGAGCCCGCGGTCGCCGCCCTGCTCGGCGTCGCCGTCCTGGGCGAGCGCCTCACGCCGCTGTCCTGGACGGGGCTCGGCGTGCTCGGGCTGGCCCTTGCGGCCCTCTCCCGCGGGGTCAGGAGGAGTGCTGGAGCGCCTGCGGCCCGGAGTACAGCGCCGTGAACGGGTGGGCCGACGGCGCGCCGCCCGCCTTGCGCGACAGCGGCAGCCACAGGGAGAGGTTCAGGCTCGTCCGGTCGAACACCTTGTGCGCGCCGAGTTCAGCGGCGGCGCGGCCGGCCTCGGCCGAGTCGAGGTGTTCCAGCGCGGCGACGGCCGCGTGCACGGCGGCCCTGTCCGACACGGACTCCGCGGCGCGCACACGGAACAGGCCCATCTGCCGCTCGTCCGGCGCTCGCAGCAGCCAGACGCTCGCCAGGCCCTGCCCGGCGGCCTCCTCGAGAACGGCCGGCCACGCACGTTCCAGGACCCCGGCGTCGTCCGCCTGCCCCGTCCAGGACCAGCGCTCCAGCCGGCTCACGTGGTGCGTCGTGGCGAGCGGCGTCAGGTCGTGGGCGCCGACGACCCGCCAGACGCGGCGGTCGACATGGCTGAAGAACGGCCGGCTCCAGAACGGGACACCCGGCTCCAGTTCGAGCTGCTCGGTGAAACGCACATAGGCGACGGCGTTCTCCCAGGTGTCGAAGACGTAGCGGCCGCCGACCTGGTTGACGCCGAGTTCCTCGTCCCTGCGCAGCGGCACGTACTTGTGGTGCATGCCGGGGCGGTCGTCCATGGCGGGACGGTCGCCCTCCGCAAGGCCGTCGATCTCCTGGGCCGACAGGTGGCCGGGCAGGTCGAAGTCCGACGTGAAGGCGGCCTCGGCGGCGATCGGTCCGGTGGGGTGGTCGCGGATGTCCATGAGTGTCCTTTCACGTCTCGCCCGGTCCGCCCGGGGGCGGTCGTGCGGCCCTTCCCGAGGCGCCGCCGCGCCTCACCTCGCCGTCGGCGGAAGGTCGTCGTCCTCCACGCGCTCGCCCTCCGCCTGCGAAGGGGTGGTGTGGGGGACGTCGGGGTGGATCTCCATGGTGCTGCGCTCGGCGGGGTCGTACTCCCGCTCGCCCTCCGCCTGGGACGGTGTCTGGAGGTAGACGCGGGGATCGGTGTCGGAAGCTCGGGAGCTGCTCATGATGCTCCTCCTTCGCTTGATCCCTCCATCGTGCTCCTTCAGGCGCGGCGGGGCGAAACCAGCAGGAAGGCGGCCTGCCCGCCGCGGTCGCGGTGGAGCGTGCACTGCCAGCCGTGGGGTTCGAGCAGCGCGCGGCACCGATCGAGCGCGGGCCCGGCGGGCTCGTCCCCCGGAGCGGGCCACGAGACCTCGGCGACACCGTCCTGCGCGGCGGCCGGGGCCACGGCGTAGCCGGGCCGTGCGGGGCGGCCGGAGGCGTCGCGGGCGGACGGCGGGAGGCCCGCGGCCTCCAGGGCGAGGGCGACGGCGTGGACGTAGCGGTCGCGTTCCCAGGGCGCGGGGCGGCCGGTGTCGCCGTCCTGCAGGACGCGCCGGATCTCCAGCAGGCCGGACCAGGCCGCGGCGACCTCCGCCGCACGCGAACCGGAACCGCCCCCGGCACCGGGGCCGTGCCCGTCGTCAGCGAGGAAACCGGACGCGCCGGACGCGCCGGACGCCTGCCGCGCCGGCTCCGGCGGTGTCTCCGGCTCGTGCGACGGGAGCTCGGTGCGGGCGAGTTCGGCGCGGACGCGCAGACCCTCCGGGGTGAGGTAGTGGCCGCCGGTGCGCCCGTACCGCACCGCGAGGCCCTGCTTGGCCAGCGCCGTACAGGTTGCCTCCCGCGCGCCCAGCAGCCCCGTGTTCGCGTCGGATTCCAGGAGGGCTGTGCGCTGCGCGGCGGTCAGGGGCATGAACCGCAGCCTATGTGCCCCGCGCCGGACCCGGGAATGCCCTACACTCGAAATTCGAGCAGATGTTCGAACGGAAGGGCGGAGGCGGGCAAGACCATGGTCGAACCGGAGCGGTATCAGGACCAGGACCCGGGTCCCTGCGTGCTCTACATCCGCTGCGGCGGCACGGACCCCGCGACACTCGCCGCCCTGGCCGGACTCGTCGGCCAATTCACCCCGGTCGTGCGCGTCGAGCGGCCGGACGCGGTAGTGGCCGACGTGCGCCCCGCGGTGGGCTTCTACGGGCTGCTGCCGGAACAGCTCGCCCTCATGATCAGCACCCGGGCCTCCGCGCTGTACGACGCGGGCCTCACGATCGGTGTCGCCGGCAGCCGCACGGTGGCGTACATCGCCGCGTTCGACGTCCTCGGCGGCCGCATCCGGGTCGTGGACGCCGATCCGGACGCCGTCGCCGACTTCCTGCGCCCCCAGCCCGTCGCGGCCCTGCCCGGGATCACCGCCGGTGCCGTGCGCGCACTGGTCGCGGCCGGACTGGGCACGGTCGGCCGGGTGGCCGCCGCGCCGCCCGCCGAGGTGCAGCGGATCCTCGGCGCCGGCCCCGGGCGCGCGGTGTGGGACCGCGCCCACGGCGTCGACGCGGGCCCCCTCGTCCCGGAGTCGCCGCCCGGCTCACTGGCCGCCGACCGCCTCTTCACGGCCGACGCCACCGACCGGGGCGCGCTGAGCCGGGCCGTGATCGAACTCGGCCTCGGCCTCGGCGAACGGCTGCGCGCCACCGCCCGTACGGCGACCGGCCTCACCCTCACCGTCCGGCTGGGCGGCGGGTCCTCCGTCAGCCGCAGTCGTACGCTGCCCGCCGCCACCTGCGACCCGGGCGAGCTCGCGGAGGCCGCCTTCGCGATGCACGAGGCACTCGGCGCGCACCACGCCCCCGTGCGCGCGGTGGCGCTGCGCGCCGAGGGGCTGTCGGCCGCCGCCGTGCCCGCCCGCCCGGTGCCCGCGGGCGCCGCACGAGGCCGTGCCGTACTCCCGTCGACCTTCGCGGTGCACGCCGTTCAGGAGGAGCGCCGGATGTCCTCCTGAGCCACCGCCTCCAGCAGCGCGGCCATCAGCTCGCGGCTGTCGAGCGGCCGCGGCTGCGGGGACCGCCGGGCCCGGGCCATCTCCGCGAAGCACGGATCGCAGACGGCCAGCGGGAGGTGCGGGATGCCGCAGTCGCGGACGGTGTCGTCCCCCCGCCCGCAGACATCGCAACGCCAAGATGCCGCCACATGTTCGATGGTGCCCGGTCGGAGCGCTTCGCAACCGGGTGCGACCGGCCCGCGACACGACGTCAACCGCCGCCGTGCCGCGGGCCGTTGCTCACTGCGGGCGCTGTGGGCGCCGTCGCGCGGTCACCCGTCGCCGATCACACGCCGCGTGTGCGCCCGCAGCGCGCACGCCACCATCCCGTCCGGGGTGTGCCGCAGCTGCGGCTCGGTCGCCGGGTGGTGCCCGGAGATCAGGTCGACGATGCGGTACGCGGCCTCCTCGTCCTCCGCCGCTATGCACACCAGCACCGTGCCGTGCCCCGTCCCGGGTGTGGCGTCCGTTCCCTGTGCCATGCGTCCCCTCCGTCCGTCTCGGTCTGCCGCCGTCACGGTGGACGCGTCGGAAGACTGCCCCGCCGGTGCGCCGGTTCTGCCGCCGCCGGGCGTTCACCCGCACGAAGCACCGCGCGGTGCACGGGGCTTACGATGAGTGGCCGTGTCGGTGCACAGCCGTCCCCGGAGAGGAAGTCTTGGCCAAGCAACGGATTCCGGTCGTCGTCCTCGCGGGATTCCTCGGTTCGGGAAAGACCACGCTCCTCAACCACCTGCTGCGCTCCAGCGGCGGGACCCGCATCGGCGCGATCGTCAACGACTTCGGCAGCATCAACATCGACGCCCTGTCGGTGGCGGGCCAGGTGGACTCGATGGTCGCCCTCGACAACGGCTGCCTGTGCTGCGCGGTCGACGCCACCGAGATGGACGACATGCTCGCCCGTCTCTCCCGCCCCCAGGCCCGGATCGACGTCATCGTCATCGAGGCCAGCGGGCTCGCCGAACCCCAGGGCATGATCCGGCTGCTGCTGGCCAGCACGAACACCGCCATCACCTACGGCGGCCTCGTGGAGGTCGTCGACGCGGCCGAGTTCGAGGCGGTGCGGGCCCGCCATCCCGAACTGGACCGCCATGTGCGGGCGGCCGACCTCGTCGTCCTCAACAAGACCGACCGCGTGGACGCGGAGGCGCTCGGCCGGGTCCGCGCCGCCCTCACCGCCCTCGCCCCCGACACCCCGCTGGTCGAGGCCGCCCACGGCCGCGTCAGGCCCGACCTGCTCTTCGACCCGCGACCGCGCCCGGCGGACGACGCGCCCGCGCGTCAGCTCTCCTTCGAGGAACTGTCCGCGGACCACGCGCACCACGCTGACGGTGACGACGGCGATCACGAGGGCCACCTCCACGCCGCTTACGAGAGCGTCGAGTTCACCTCCGAGGCGCCCCTCCACCCGCGCCGCCTGTCCGAGTTCCTCGACACCCGTCCCGCCGGGCTGTTCCGCATGAAGGGCTTCGTCCGCTTCGCCGCTCCCGGCCACCCGCAGAAGTTCACCCTGCACGCGGTGGGCGGCTTCCTGCGCTTCACGTCCTCCGCCTGGGCCCGCGGGGAGTCGCGGGCCACCCGACTGGTCATGATCGGCTCCGGCCTGGACGCCGAGGGGCTGCGCAAGCGGCTCGGCGACTGCGTGGCCGGCCCGGCGGCCGAGATCCCGGAGGACGCCATGCTCGGCGTCCTGCGCTACCTGCGGCCCTGAGACCGCCGCCGGCGCGCCTCCCGGGTGGCCCCGCACCCGCACAGCACGGCGGCCCCGAGCGGGACCACCGGCAGGAGGATCCCGAGCGCCCAGTTCAGGACGCTGTGATCGGTGGCCACATGCGTGCCCCACCATGTGTGCACCACGGACACGACGTCCCCGGGCCTGCCCTGGTAGCGGACCATCACCGGAGCGCGCGACACGGCCGGGTGCGCCGCCGTGCCGATCGGCCGTCCGGTGCACTCCGTCGGTGCCCGCCCCCGCTCCCCGATGCGCTTCTCGCACTCCAGGAGCACCACGCGCTCCTCGCGGCCCAGTGCCCCGACGTCGAACGCCCCATGGGCCGCCGTGAAGCCCGTCACCGCCAGCAGCAGCACGGTGAGCAGCGACCACACCAGGCAGACGGCCCTCGTGCTGCCACGCCTGCGCCGCTTCGCGAGCACACTCTCAGCGTAGGCGGTGCGCCCCGCCCGGGCGTCAGACGAACCCGACGACCAGCCGCACCCCGTCGCCGCCGAACCGCCCCGCCATCGCCCGCATCACCGCGAAGACATGCGGCCAGTGCGACTCCTCGCCCAGCACCACGCCCGCGGTCAGCGGTTCGTAGTGGCAGGTCCCCGTCGGGACGGACCACTTCGTGCTCCGGTCCTCGCGCAGTCCCGGCGGCGGCGGACCCGTGACCGCGAGGACGTCCGCGGGCCACTCGGCCGGAACCAGCCACTGGTTGAGCGAGCGCGGCGGGGCGGTCTGCGTCCAGGTCAGCCGCCCCGCGAAATGATCGGGGGCGGCGGTGGGCGGCAGAGCGGCCAGTTCGGACCAGGTGACCCAGGTGGCGTCCTCCGGTTCGAGGCCGTCGGTTCCGCGCAGGGAGGGCGTGAGGCCGCCGGACAGGTCGTCGGGCAGTCCGCGTCCTGCCGCGAGGGGCCGGTACCCGGCACGGTTGCGTACGCCGAACAGCAGGCCGAAGGCCGCGTAGTCCTGCTCGTCGTACAGCGGCCACAGTCCCATGGCCATGACCCATGGCTCACCGTCGTAGCAGTCGGTGCCCGCCTTGGGGTGCCGGAACTCGATGCCGCCGTGGATGTCCGTGCCCATGGCGCGCCCCGTAGCGCCGGAGCGGGCCGGGCCGCGCTGCAATATCGCTCCGGCGCGGGTCAGCGGCCGCGCAGGGCGCCGGCCGTCGTGCCGGCGCGTTCGCGCAGCAGCACCCGCAGGGTGTTGGCGTGCTCGTAGCCGACCCGGCGGGCGACGGCCTCCACGGGGAGGCCGGTGGTGCGCAGCAGGTGCGAGGCCTGCTCCACGCGCAGGTCCTGGACGAAGCGGACGGGGGAGACGCCGAGCACGCGGCGCACCGCGCGCTGGAGCGTGCGTTCCCCGACGCCGAGCGCCCGCGCCGCCTCGGCGATGCCGATCGGCTCGTCGAGCCGGTCCCGCACCCATCGCTCGAAGGCGGCGACGACGGGGTCGCTCTGGGCCAGCGCGCTGGGGATGATGTACGCGGACTGGGACGGCCGGTGATCGACGACGAGGTAGCGGGCGACGAGGTCGGCCAGCGCCGGGCTGCTCATGCGGACGACGGCCAGGGCCAGGTCGACGTGGCCGAAGGCGGCGCCCGCGGTGGTCACGCCCTCGCAGGTGGTGACCATACGGGTCTCGTCCACCGTGACGGCCGGGTAGCGCTGCCGGAAGACCGGCGCGAGCCACCAGCTGGTGGTCGCGCGCAGCCCGTCCAGGACGCCGGACTCCGCCAGCAGGAACGTCCCCGTGCACGCCGAGGCGATCGGCACGCCCTCCCGCCGGGTACGGGCCACCAGCCGCCGCACCGGGGCCGTGCCGTCCCCCGCCACACGCTCCAGCAGCGCGTCCGGACGGCGCTCCGCGAGCGCGGGCACGAGCAGCAGGTCCGCCCCCGCGGCCGCCGCGACCGGCGCCGCCGCGACGGTGTGCCCGGCCCCGGTGCGCACACGGCGGCGGAAGCCGACGGTCGTCACGTTCCACTCCGGCGGCGGCTGCGGCAGCTCGCCGCGCATGGCGTTGGCCGCCTGGAGGACGTCGAGGACCGCGGAGAGCCCCGAGTCGAAGACCCCGTCGTACGCCACCACGGCTATGTCCATGACGGGAATGCTATCGAACATGCCGTTTCCGACACTGGGGGGAGATGCCCGGCACCCCTAGCGTTCTCGGTGTCCGCCGCACATCCCGCCGGAAGCCCGGAAACCCAGAAACCAGAGAATCGGAGCACGTGATGACGAAGATCGGTCTGCTGGTGCGCATCGAGGCCAGGCCCGAGCACGCCGCCGAGGTCGAGACGATGCTGCGCGACGCGCTGGAGCTCGCCCGGGCGGAGCAGGGGACGGTCACCTGGTTCTCGTTCCGCGAGAGCCCGACCGTCTTCGGGGTCTTCGACTCCTTCGAGGACGAGACCGGGCGCACCGCCCACCTCGAGGGACCCGTCGCCGAAGCCCTCCAGCAGGCGGCGGCCGGGTCCAGGCTGGCGTCCCCGCCCGACATCCGCCGGGTCGACGTGCTTGCGGCCAAGCTGCCCTGACCCCCCGCAGGACCGTCCAGCGCCCACCGTTCGCCGCTCCCGGACGCCGGGAAGGAGCAGGCCATGACCAGGACCACGGTCGTCAATCTCAAGGGGCACCGCGACGACCCCGCCTACGCGGACGTCGTCTACGTCGGCCGTCCCGCCCATCGCGGCGGCTGGCACCTGCCGGGATCCCCGCTGGCCAGCCCCTTCCGCCCGGGCCCGGACGGCACCCGGGAGGAGGTCCTGGACATGTACCGGGACCACCTGCTGTCGCGGCCCGACCTGCTCGCGCTGCTGCCCGCCCTGCGCGGCCGGCGGCTGGGCTGCTGGTGCGTGCCCGAGCCGTGCCACGCCCAGGTCATCGCGGAACTGGCCGACCGGGACTGACGGTTGGCGCGGGCGCGCCGGTCATGTCCCGATCCGTGGGTCACGTGTCCCCATGGACCCGGGCCGGCGCGCCCCGTGCGACGCAGACTGGAGCTGTCGGTGCCCCGGACCTGCGCGGGGCGACACCACGAACTTCCTGGAGACACGCCATGGCCGAGATCATCGCGGACGTCGAGGTACCCGAGACCCAGCTCGTGCACGAGGCCACCGAGCTCGTGCGGGACGCCGCGTCGCCGGTCGTCTTCCACCACTCGCGCCGGGTCTTCTTCTGGGCCTCGCTGCGCGGCCGCCTGCGCGGCTGGGACTACGACCCGGAACTGCTCTACGTCGGGGCCCTCTTCCACGACCTCGGGCTGACCGAGAGGTTCGCACGGACGGACCAGCGGTTCGAGATCGACGGCGCCGACGAGGCCCGGCGCTTCCTGCTGGAGCACGGGGTCGACAAGAGCCGCGCCCGCCTGGTGTGGGAGGGGATCGCGCTGCACACCACGCCGGAGATCCCCTGGCACATGGCGCCGGAGGTCGCCCTGGTCACCTCGGGGGTCGAGGTGGACGTCCTCGGCATCGGCTACGACGAGATCTCCGCGGAGCAGCGGGAGGCGGTCGTCGCCGTGCACCCGCGCCCCGACTTCAAGAACAACATCCTGAAGGAGTTCACCCACGGCATCGCGCCCCGCCCGGACACCACCTTCGGCAACGTCAAGGCCGACGTCCTGGAGCGGTTCGTGCCGGGCTTCGTCCGCGGCAACTTCGTGGACACCATCCTGGAGTCGCCCTGGCCCGAGTGAGCACGTCGGCTCCGCCCGGGCGCTCAACCCCGGTCGGGGGACGACCCGTTGGGGAGCGTGGTGCGGAAGCGCTCGCGATAGCTGCCCGGGCTGACGCCCAGCCTGCGGCGGAAGGCGCGCCGCATCGTCTCCTCCGACCGGAACCCGCTGCGCCGGGCGACGGTGGACAGGGCGTCGTTGCCCGCCTCCAGCAGCGCCTGGGCGGCCTCCACCCGGACGCGTTCCACGTACTCCGCCGCGGTGCCGCCGGTCTCGCCGCGGAAGAGCCGGGTCAGATGACGCGGTGACACCCCGGCCCGCGCGGCGAGCGCCGGCAGGCTGTGGTCGCCCACCGGATCGGCCGCCACTTCGTCGAGCACGTCGCGCAGCACCGAGTGCGCGGCGTTCCTCGACGTCTGGCGGACGCTGAACTGCGACTGCCCGCCGGGCCGCGCCATGAAGACCACCAGGTACTTGGCGACGGCCCGGGCGAGCTCCGGCCCGTGGTCGGACTCCACGAGGGCCAGCGCCAGGTCGATGCCCGCGGTGATCCCCGCCGAGGTGATGAAGCGGCCGTCGCGGACGAAGATCGCGTCGGAGTCCACCTCGACGGCGGGGTAGCGCGCGGCCAGATCGGCCGCGAGCCGCCAGTGCGTCGCGGCCCGGCGCCCGTCCAGCAGCCCGGTCGCCGCCAGCGGGAACGCCCCGGCGCACACGGCGGCGACGGTGCGGGAGTTCTCCGCGAGCCGGGTGACGGCCTCGACGAGCGGGGCGTCGGAGACCGCCGCCCACCAGTCCGACCGGCCGGGCACGACGAGGGTGTCCACGGCGAAGTCCACCGCGTCCAGCGCCATGTCGGGCATCAGCGGCAGCCCGGCCGTGCTGGTCACTGGCTTGCCGTCGAGCGAGGCCGTGTACGTCCGGTAGCCCGCGCCGTACTCGTTGGCCACGGTGTAGACCTCCAGCGGCCCGGCGACGTCCATCAGCTGCACTCCGTCGAAGAGCACGACCAGGACGCGGTGCGGTGCCGTCCGGTCGGGGGACGTGGTGCCGGTGTTCACGCCGAATGCCTCTCTGCCGCTCGTTCCGGGCCCGGAGGTGCCGGACCGCGGGGTCGCGACCATCATCACCCGGCGGCCGGTCCGGCCGCGGGGGCGGTTGCCGTCACACCGGCTGGGCGTGCCCGTTGGCCGTGACGGGGCGGTGGAGCGGCGCCAGGCACCGGGTGGTCACCACGCGGTGGGTGTGCTCGTCGTCGTGGATGGCGGTCGAGCCGGCGAGCCGGCGCACGATGTCCAGTCCGCGCCCGTGCTCGTCCGCGGGGGTGCCGTCGACCGGTCCGGGCGTGCCCGGCCTGCTGTCACCGGTGTCGGTCACGGTGATCACCAGCCCCCGCCCGCAGATCGTCAGGCGCACCGACATCTCGGCGCGGCCGTGCCGCGCCGCGTTGGCGGCGAGTTCGTCGACGATCAGCTCGGCGCAGTCCCGGTCCTCCGCGGCCAGACCCCACATCACCAGCATCTCGGCGGTGAAGTGCCGGGCGGTGCTCACGTAGGCCGGTTCGGCCGGCTGCACCAGTTCCGCCGATTGTGTGGAGAGGATGTCTGCGGACATGACCCCGGCCCTTCAGCGATCGAGATCCGCGCTCCCCACGACGGCGGGGGAGTGCCGCCCACGCCGGGCGTGTGTCGCGCTCCGACGGATCCGGGCGGTTAGCGTGGACGGGTGCGTCTACTTGTGATGTCCGATACGCACGTGCCCAAACGTGCCAAGGCGCTGCCGTCCGAACTCGTGGCCCGGATCGCGCACGCGGACGCCGTCCTCCACGCGGGCGACTGGGTGGACGAGGCGACCCTCGACCTGCTCCAGGCGCGCGCCCGGCGCGTGATCGGCGTCCACGGCAACAACGACGGGCCCGGGCTGCGCGCCCGGCTCCCGGAGGTCGCGCACGCGGAACTCGGCGGCCTGCGCTTCGCCGTCGTCCACGAGACGGGTCCGGCGCAGGGGCGCGAGCGGCGCTGCGAGGAACGCTTCCCCGGCGTGGACGTGCTCGTCTTCGGCCACAGTCACATCCCCTGGGACTCCACGGCGCCCGGCGGCATGCGGCTGCTCAACCCCGGCTCCCCGACCGACCGCAGGCGGCAGCCGCACTGCACGTACCTGACCGCGGAGGTGGCGGACGGCGCGCTGACGCGGGTCGTGCTGCACCGGCTGCCGCCGCGCGGCTGACCGGGCCCCCGCGCCGCCGTCAGTGCTCCAGTGCCGGACCGCCGGTCTTCCGCATACGTGCCCCGGCGGGGGCGTCGACGACCGCGGCCGGGTCCGCGGCGGAGGCGACGCCGGCCGCGGGCAGCAGGGACAGCACCGCCTGCCGGTGGGCGTCGCTGGTCTCCTCGTCGTACGGGTCCGGCGTGGCCGGCACCTGCATGCGCAGCACCGGACCGGAGCCCAGGCGCGCGTAGCCGCGTCCCGGGGGGACCTGCGCGGCGGAGGTCGTGCCCTGGGGCGCGCCCAGCACGGCCTGCGTCTGCTCGGCGGTCACCGCCCCCAGCAGCACGCGTGCCCGGGTGTGCGCGACGACCACCTGCGAGAGCGCGTCGGCGGTGTCCAGCTGGTCGGCGACGGCCACGGTGACCCCGGCGCCGCGCCCGTGGCGCAGCGGCACGTCCAGCAGTTCCTGCGGGTCGGGGCGGCCCTCGGCGTGCGCGAGCTGGGTCAGCGCGGTCGGCCCGTCGACGAGGATCCACAGCGGCCGCCGCACGTCGTCCGGCGCGCCCCGGCCGGCCTGCCGGGCCCGGTTGACGGCGATGAGGCGCCGCTCGGTCTCGTGCGCGGCCCACTCCAGGGTGGCCAGCGCGCCGGCGAGCCCGCTCTCCACCGCCAGGACGCCCGGCCGTCCGTTCAGGCAGGCGTACTCGCCGGTCCCGCTGCCGTCGATGACCACGAGGTCGCCGTCCGGGAGGGCCTGGAGCGCGATGCAGCGCAGGAGCGTGGTGGTGCCCGTGCCGGGCCGGCCGAGCGCGAGCAGATGCGGTTCGGCCGACCGCGGCCCGGTGCGCCACACCACGGGCGGCGCGTCGCGGACCTCCTCGCCGTCGGTGACGGGCACGGTGCGCTGCACGGCCTCCGGATCGGTGAAGCCGAGCACGGTCTCACCGGGCGCGGTGACGAAGCGCTGGGCGGCGATGCCGGTGGGCAGCGGGGGGAGGGCGCTGAGGGTGAGGTGGTTCTCCTCCTCGTTCCAGTCGAAGCGGTACTCCCGGCCCCGCCCGGCCTTGGCGTGCAGGACGTGTTCCACCCGGGCCCGCGACACGGCCTCCCCGTCGGTGAAGTAGGCGGGGTACTTCAGGTGCAGCCGGGTCAGCCGTCCGTCGTCGAACTCGTAGTCGTCGAAGACGTTCTCCCAGCTCCCGTCGTGCGCGTACAGCGGGCTGGGGTCGCCCGGGTCCGACAGGTAGGGCACCAGCGACTCGTACAGCGCGGTCAGCCGGTCGTTCTCCGCGCCGCTGGGACCGGTCGGCGCGGGGGTGCGGTCGCGGCCCATCCACGCCGCGGAGCCCATGAGCGCGGCGACGGCCAGGTAGGCGCCGTACGGCAGGAGCACCAGGACCAGGAAGCCCGCCCCGACGGAGGCCATCAGCGCGGGGCCGCGGCGGTCCTGCGGGGTCTTGCCCCACCAGGCCCGCAGCCAGCCGACCTGGCGGCGCATCCCGCGGGAGATCACGATCAGCGGGTGGAGCACGTCGGTGGCGCTGTCGGCGACGCCGCGGGCCATGTCGCGCCCGCGGGAGAGCGCGAGGCGGCTGCTCAGCAGGGTGGGGAGGGGGCGCCGGGCCACGAGGAGCTCCAGAGGATCGTTGCGGGACGGGAACGACAACGGGGACGGGCCCGGTGCGAAGGCGCGCCGGGCCCGGTGCGTGGACCGTGCGGTGACGGCCCGGCTAGAACTTGATCCCGCCCAGCAGGCTCGCCAGGCTCGCCCCTCCGGCCTTGATGCTCGGGGCGATGGCGGTGCCCGCGAGGTAGAAGCCGAACAGGGCGCAGACGAGTGCGTGGGAGGCCTTGAGGCCGTCCTTGCGGAAGAACAGGAAGACGATGATGCCGAGCAGGACGACGCCTGAAATGGACAGGATCATGGGGCTACTCCTGTGTGATGGGGACTGTCACCATGAGTTGTTCCAGAATTACAGAAAGTAATAAGATCTGAAAACCAGCAAATGGGTGATTTCTGGAAAAATTCCCCTGATCAGCCCTTAGGGGCGGTTTCTCCGGCGTGATCCTTGCCGGTCGTCCGGCGTGTCATGTGGCAGGCCCCGCCGACGGAGCAGTGAAGTCCCCCGAACGAGTGATGGCCGTCGTCAGGGTCCGGCCATGGCTTCCAGGATCGTCCGCTCCGGTGCGTCGTGCCGGAACCGGGCACGCGGCGGGTGTGAAGGTGGTTGACGCTGCATAAGGTGGATCACGCGGACCCCGCGCACTCCCCCGTCCATTCGAGTGAGGAACGATGAGCGAGCCGACCCCGCAGGCCGAACCGGCGCACGACCCCGAGGTGCTGCAACTGGCGGCCAAGGTCTTCGATCTCGCCCGCCAGGGCGGAACCGAGACCCTGGTGGCCTACGTCGACGCCGGTGTGCCCGCCAACCTCACCAACGACCGGGGCGACACGCTGGTGATGCTCGCCGCGTACCACGGCCACGCCGACACCGTCGCCGCCCTGCTCCGGCACGGCGCCGACCCCGACCGTCCCAACGACCGCGGCCAGACCCCGCTGGCCGGCGCCGTGTTCAAGGGCGAGGACGAGGTGATCCGCGCCCTGCTCGACGCCGGGGCCGACCCGGCCGCGGGCACCCCCTCGGCCATCGACACCGCCCGCATGTTCGCCAAGAACGACCTGCTGGAACTCTTCGGCGCCGCGTGATGCCGCGCGCCGCGACGACCCGACGGACCGCGAAGAGAAGTGGACCCATGACGGAAACCGACAGCTGGATCAATCCGCTGCGCGATCCATCCGACCGGCGGCTGCCCCGCATCGCGGGCCCCTCGGGCCTGGTGATCTTCGGTGTGACCGGTGACCTGTCCCGCAAGAAGCTGATGCCCGCCGTCTACGACCTCGCCAACCGCGGGCTGCTGCCGCCGGGCTTCTCGCTCGTCGGCTTCGCCCGCCGCGACTGGGCGGACGAGGACTTCGCCCAGGTCGTGCACGACGCCGTCAAGGAGCACGCGCGCACCGCCTTCCGCGAGGAGGTGTGGCAGGAACTCGCGGCCGGGATGCGCTTCGTTCCCGGTGACTTCGGCGACGACGAGGCGTTCGAGAAGCTCCGCGTCACGGTGGAGGAGCTGGACAAGGCCCGGGGCACGAGCGGCAACTTCGCCTTCTACCTCTCCGTGCCGCCGAAGTTCTTCCCGCAGGTCGTGCAGCAGTTGAAGAAGCACCGGCTGTCCGAGGCCCCCGGGGGCTCGTGGCGGCGGGCGGTCATCGAGAAGCCCTTCGGGCACGACCTGGCCAGCGCGCAGGAGCTCAACCGCGTGGTGCACGGGGTCTTCCCGCCCGCGCAGGTGTTCCGGATCGACCACTACCTGGGCAAGGAGACGGTCCAGAACATCCTGGCGCTGCGCTTCGCCAACACGATGTTCGAGCCGCTGTGGAACCGAAGTTACGTCGACCACGTGCAGATCACCATGGCCGAGGACATCGGCATCGGCGGCCGGGCCGGGTACTACGACGGCATCGGTGCCGCGCGCGACGTCATCCAGAACCACCTGCTGCAACTCCTGGCGCTGACCACGATGGAGGAGCCCGCCGGCTTTGACGCCAAGGCCCTCCTCCGGGAGAAGCTCAAGGTGCTGCAGGCCGTGCGGCTCCCGGACGACCTGGGCGCCCACACGGTGCGCGGGCAGTACGCGCACGGGTGGCAGGGCGGCGAGGAGGTGCTGGGCTACCTGGAGGAGGAGGGCATCGACCCCGACTCCAGGACCGACACCTACGCCGCCGTCAAACTCGGCATCGACAACCGCCGCTGGGCGGGCGTCCCGTTCTATCTGCGCACCGGCAAGCGGCTCGGCCGCCGGGTCACCGAGATCGCGGTGGTCTTCCAGCGCGCGCCGCACCTGCCGTTCAGCCGTACCGACACCCAGGAGCTGGGGCAGAACGCCCTGGTCATCCGTGTGCAGCCGGACGAGGGCGTGACCGTGCGGTTCGGTTCGAAGGTGCCGGGCACCTCGATGGAGATCCGCGACGTGTCGATGGACTTCGCCTACGGCGAGTCCTTCACCGAGTCCAGCCCGGAGGCGTACGAGCGGCTCATCCTCGACGTGCTGCTCGGCGACGCGAACCTCTTCCCCCGCCCCCAGGAGGTGGAGGAGTCCTGGCGCATCCTCGACCCGGTCGAGAAGCACTGGGACACCCACGGCAAGCCCGAGCAGTACACCGCCGGGACCTGGGGTCCCCACGCGGCGGACGAGATGCTCGCACGAGACGGCAGGAGCTGGCGCCGGCCATGAACATCGACCTCACCCACACCACCTCGTCCAAGATCAACTCGGCTCTGGTGCGCGCCCGCAGGAGCGTGGGCAGTCCGGCCGTCGGCATGGTGCTGACCCTCGTCATCGTCACCGACGAGGGCAACCACTACGACGCCCTGAAGGCCGCCTCCGACGCCTCGCGCGAGCACCCCTCCCGCATCCTGGTGGTCATCAAGCGCCCCGGCCGCTCCCCGCGCGAGCGCAAGAGCGCCCGCCTGGACGCCGAGGTGCGGGTCGGCGGCGAGGCCGGCACCGGCGAGACCGTCCTGCTGCGGCTGCACGGCGAACTCGCCGACCACGCCCACAGCGTGGTGCTCCCGCTGCTGCTGCCCGACGCGCCCGTCGTCGTCTGGTGGCCGGTCGACGCCCCCGGCCACCCGGCCGACGACCCGCTGGGCGCCCTCGCGCAGCGCCGGATCACCGACGCCTACGCGGTCGAGCGCCCGCTGGAGCAGATCGACGCCCGCGCCGCCTCCTACCGGCCCGGCGACACCGACCTGTCCTGGACCCGGCTGACGCCCTGGCGGTCCATGCTGGCCGCCGCGCTGGACCAGGCCCGCGCCACCGTCACGTCCGCCGCGGTGGAGAGCGAGGCGGACAACCCCAGCGCCGAACTCCTCGCCCGCTGGCTCGGCAACCGGCTGGGGGTGGCCGTGGACCGTGTCGTCACCGACGGTCCGGTGGTCACGGCCGTACGCCTGCGCACCCCCGGCGGCGACATCCACATCGACCGCCCGGAAGGCCCGCTGGCCACCCTCTCCATCCCCGGCCAGCCCAAGCGGCACCTGGCGCTGATGGTGCGCAGCACCGCCGAGCTCATCGCCGAGGAACTGCGCCGCCTCGACCCGGACGAGATGTACGCCACGGCCCTGCGCCACACCGAGGGCGCCGAGCCGCCGCACCGCGCGAAGACCACCGCCCGCAGCACCGCGAAGCGCGCGACCCCGGCCGCACCGGAGGCCGCCAAGTAGACCGACTGCTGCAGGAGTACGCCGGGTGCCGTGCACACCGCCGCGAGCGCGAGCATCGCGGCCGTGGTGAACAGCCAGCACACCACGACCGTCAGCGCCGACTGCGTGTGTGCCCGCCACCCGGCGCGCCCGCTCCTGAAGGTGAAGCGCGCGTGCAACTCCGTCGCCAGCACCGTCGAGACCACCGTGACCACGGCGTTCGCCACCGCGAACGGCACCGGCCCGGACAGTGCGACCAGCACCCACGAAGACGCCAGTCCCACACCCCCGCCGCACAGTGTGAAGCGGGCGAAGGCGCCCAGCGCGCCCTGCCGGGCATCCGGCTCGGCGGGGGAGCCGTCGGCCGCGGGGCGGCGGCCGCGGCGGATCGGGTCCCGGCTGATGGTCTCCATGACCCGAAGGGTGCCCTTCCGTGCTGACAGGGCGCTGACCGCGCGCTGACACGCCCCTGGCGCGCGCCTGTACGCCCGCCCCGCCCGCCGTCCCTCAGGCGCCGTCCGCCAGCAGCCCGTGCAACGCGGCGAGCGCGACGGCCTCGGCCTGTTCCGCGTCCAGCGGGGCGTGCCCGGTCATCAGGCGGAAGACGAGCGGTCCGAAGAGCAGATCGGTCGCGGTGCCCGCGCTGACCCCGGGCCGGGCCCTGCCCTCGGCGACGAGGCGTTCCCACAACTGGGCGACGGCCTCGCGGCGGGCCTGCAGGAAGTAGGCGCGGAAATAGGGCGCGCCGCCGGCGTCGGTGGCGCAGGCGGCCAGCAGCTGGCGGAAGACCCGGCCGCTGTCCCCGGCGAAGAACCCGCTGACGCGGCGCACCTGTTCGCACAGATCGGCCACCGCGTCCCCGCTGTCGGGCAGCGGGATCGTGTCGGCCATCCGCCGGCCGAACGCCTCGGCGGCGACGGCGGTGCGCGAGGGCCAGTGCTTGTAGATGGTCATCTTGCTGACGCCCGACCGGGCGCTGACCGCGTCGACCGTGGCCGCCGCCAGCCCGCCCTCGGCGAGCAGGTCGGCGGCGGCGGCCAGGACCGCCTCCCGCGCCCGGACGCTGCGCGGGTGCGGCGAGGGGACGGGGACGGCGGGGTGGGAGTGCGACTCAGCCGGTGGCAGTGACATCGTCGTGGTCCGTACTGACGGCCACGGAGCGCCACCGCTCCAGCTCGTCCGCCACCGAGTGCAGCTTGGCCTCGATCCGTTCGACGCTGTCCGCCCCCAACTGGAGGCGCAGCGGCGCCTTGTCGCTGCCCGCGACGCCGACGATGGCGCGGGCGGCCTTCGCGGGGTCGCCGGGCTGGTTGTGGTTGTGCTCCGGGGCCGTGTCGCGGGTGCCGCCGGCGGTCGCTGCGTAGTCCTCGATCAGGGTGGCCTCGGTGTGCAGGCTCGAACTGTCGAGGAAGTCCGTCCGGAAGCGGCCCGGTTCCACGATCGTCACCTGGATGCCCAGCGGGCCGACCTCGGCGGCGAGCGCCTCCGACAGGCCCTCCACGGCGAACTTCGTGGAGGCGTAGACCCCCCAGCCGGGTGTGCTGTCGAAGCCGCCCACCGAACTGATGTTGAGGATGCGCCCCGAGCGGCGTGCGCGCATCCCGGGGAGGGCGGCGCGCAGCACGTTGAGGGTGCCGAACACATTGGTCTCGTAGACCGCCTTGGCCGCCGCGTCCGAGACCTCCTCGACCGCGCCGAGCACGCCCCGGCCCGCGTTGTTGACCAGGACGTCGATGCCGCCGAACCGCTTGGCCGCCGCCTCGACGGCGGCCCGCGCCTGCTGCTCGTCGGTGACGTCGAGCGGCAGCGGGAGGAGCGCGTCGCCGGCGTCGGGGAAGAGGGCCTCCACCGCCCGCGGATCGCGCGCGGTGGCGGCGACGACATGTCCCGACTCCAGCGCGGCGCGGGCGATCTCCGCGCCGAGGCCCCGGGATGCACCGGTGATGAACCAGCTGCTCATGGTTCCCGCCTCTCTCCGGCCGCGGAGGTCAGACCGCCGCGGTCAGTGCGTCGAACTGCGCGTCGGTCAGGGTGAGTCCGGCCGCCGCGATGTTGTCCTCCAGGTGGGCGACGCGGGACGTGCCCGGGATCGGCAGCATGTTGGGCGAGCGCTTCAGCAGCCACGCCAGGGCGAGCTGCGACGGGGACGCGCCCTGGTCGGCGGCGATGCGCTCGAGGGGGCCGCCCGGCTTGGCGAGTTCGCCGGTGGCGAGCGGGAACCAGGGGATGAAGGCCATGTCGTGCCGCTCGGCGTACGCGAGGACGTCCTCGGCGGCGCGGTCGGCCAGGTTGTAGCGGTTCTGCACGGACACGATGCGTGCCGTCCGCGCGGCCTCGTCGATGTCGGCGGTGCTGACCTCGCTGAGCCCGATGTGCTGGATCTTGCCCTCCTGCTGGAGCGCGGCGAGCTCGCCGACCTGGTCCGCGACGGGGACCTCGGGGTCGATGCGGTGCAGCTGGAGCAGGGCGATGCGCTCCACCCCGAGGTGGCGCAGGCTGAGTTCCACCTGCTGCCGCAGGTACGCCGGCCGGCCGACGGGGACCCACGCGCCCGGACCGGTCCGCACGAAGCCGACCTTCGTGGCGATCGTCAGGTCCGCGGGGTACGGGTGCAGCGCCTTGCGCAGCAGCAGGTCGGCGGTGAACGGCCCGTAGGCGTCGGCGGTGTCGATGAACGTGACGCCGAGCTCCACCGCGCGCCGCAGGACGCGCACGGCCTCCTCCGGGTCCCGCGGGTCGCCCCAGACCCCTTCACCGGTGAGCTGCATGGTGCCGTAGCCCAGACGGTGCACCGGCAGGTCGCCGCCGATGACGAAGGTGCCGGAATCGCGGGCGCTGGTGTCCGCGCTGATCGATGTCATGAGGAACCTCCTGAGAACTGTACGTACAGTATGGATCCGGCCGCCCGCTTCCGCGACGCACCCTCCTCCTGAGGCCCGCCCGGCCGTCGTGCGCGCGCTTCGGGCCCCGCGTACGGCATCCGGCCCGCCGAGCGGTACAGGTGCTCGGCGGGATTGCCCATCTCGGTGTCGAGCGGCACCCGGCCGCGGCTCGTTCCGCCACGCCGGGCAGGGCCCGGCCGAGGCCCCTCCCGCGCGCCCCGCGGGGCACGAGCCGGGAGCGCTCGGCAGGCGCGCGTCCGCGCGGTCGGCGACAATCGCCGACAGTGACCGGTGGACCGCGGGACGAGAGGACGCACGCCATGGATCAGATGCCTGCCGCGCTGCGGCACATCAGTGACCGCGAGAAGGAGCTGTCCCGCGGGGCGAGCATCTACCACGACACCCCCGTCCGGCACACCATGGAGTTCGCGTGGGAGCGCAGCGACGGGGCGGGCCAGGCGGTGCTGGCCGTGATGGGGAGCAGCGGGGCGATCCCGATCCCGGCGACCGGTCAGGACATCGCCGTGCACGACCACGAGGTCCGGGTCGTCTCGGTGCGCACCTCGTACACCCGCTCCCCGGACGAGGGCATCCCGATGCTCCACACCCGGGTGATGGTGGCCCCCGGGTCCTGATCCGGGGGCCGTCCGGCCCGGAGCCGGTTCAGTGGTCCGGGCGGGGGAACGCCACCGGGGTGTTGTACGGCGTGATGACCTGGATGGGCGAGGGCCACGCGTGCGCGGCGCCGGGCAGCGCCCGGTGCGCCTGCATGACGATCTGGCAGGCGTGCCGCATGTCCTGGCGCAGGTCGTGGTGGAGCACCGCCGACAGGCGGCCCTCGCGCAGCAGCCGCGTGTTGTCCTGGTCGAGGTCGTGCGCCACGAAGACCCGGCACTCGCGGCCGAGGGCGTCGAAGGCCTCCACGGTGGCCACGTTGCCGCCGCCGATCGAGTAGACCGCGCGGATCTCCGGGTCCCGGCGCAGCGCTCCGAGCACCAGCTCGCGCAACGTGTCGTCCAGGCCGTCGCTGTCCGTGATCTCCACCAGCGCGCGCTGCGGCCGCAGGGACCGCAGTGTCGAACGGAACCCCATCTCCCGCTCCTCCTCGCCGCGGAAGAAGCCCCGGCTGATGGTCACCAGCACATTGCCGGGCCGGTCGCCGAGCCACTGCCCGACCAGATAGGCGGCCGTGGCGCCCGCCGCCCGGTTGTCGATGCCGACGTACGCCAGCCGCCCGCTCGCCGGAAGGTCCGTCACCAGCGTCACCACCGGGATGCCCGCCGCCACGAGCCGGCCCACGGCGGCCGTCACCTCGGGCACGTCCGGTGCCTTCAGCAGCACGCCCTGCGAGCCGCGCTCGGCGATCCGGTCGAGGCCCGCGACCAGTCCCGTGACCGGCCCCGTCTCCCGGAAGTGGAAGCGCGAGCGCATCACCGCGGGCCGCAGGGAGGGCAGTTCGGCCTCCAGCGCGGCGCGTACCGCCGTGGAGAAGCGCTCCGGGGCCTGCATCACGATGTCGATCATGAAGGTGCGGCCGCCCAGGCGGATCTGCGCGTGCTGCCGCCGCAGGTCGGCGACGGCCTGGTGGACCTCGCGCGCGGTGCTCTCGCGGACCCCGCCGCGCCCGTTGAGGACGCGGTCGACGGTGGCCTCGCTGAGACCGGCCTGGCGGGCGATCTCGCGGATCGGGAAGGGGTGGCCCATGGGCTGGTTCCTGAGGGGTTTTTGATGGTTCTCTGCGGTTGATCGAGGGACTGACGTTCCTAGACTTTCAGGAAAACCCCGCCCGTCGAAAGGACCCCCGATGTCCTTCACGTCCCTCACCGCCGCGGGACCGCGGATGTGGCTGTCCGAGGACGACTGCGACCTCGACGCCCTGCGCGCACTGACCGAGCAGGCCACCGATCCGGCCGGCCACCCGCACGCCGAGGCCGTCGAGCACGGCGTCCCGCTGTACGACAGCGAGCGGCTGCTCGCCCTGGCCGCCACGCCGGAAGGCCGCCGCGAGGCCCAGGCCGAGCTCGCCCGCGTCCTGATGGACGGCCCCGGGATCGTCGTGCTCCGCCGGGCCTTCCCGGACCCGGACGTCGTCGACCGGGCCACCGAGGCCTTCGAGGGCATCATCCGCGATCAGCGCGCCGCGGGCACCGGCGGCGGTGACCACTTCGCCCGGCCCGGCGCCAACGACCGGGTCTGGAACGCCATGGAGAAACTGGCCGTGGCCGCCCCCGCGGTCTTCGCCGCGTACTACGCCAACGAGGCCGTCGCGCTGGCCGCCGGCGCCTGGCTCGGCCCGGACCACCAGATCACCTCGCAGATCAACGTGGTCAACCCCGGCGGCGCCGCGCAGACCGTGCACCGCGACTACCACCTCGGCTTCCTGTCCGCCGGGACCGCCGCCCGCTTCCCCGCCCACGTCCACCGACTCTCGCCCGTGCTGACCCTCCAGGGCGCCGTCGCGCACTGCGACATGCCCGTCGAGAGCGGGCCGACCCTCTACCTGCCGCACTCGCAGAAGTACGAGCCCGGGTATCTCGCCTGGCGGCTGCCGGAGTTCCGGGCGTACTTCGAGGACCACCACGTCCAGCTGCCGCTGGCCAAGGGCGACGCCGTCTTCTTCAACCCCGCGCTGTTCCACGCCGCCGGCCACAACCGCTCCGCGGACATCCGGCGGATGGCCAACCTCCTCCAGATCTCCTCCGCCTTCGGGCGCGCCATGGAGAGCGTCGACCGCGAGGCCATGACGAACGCCGTGTACCCGGAACTGCTGCGGATGAGGGCCGCGGGCGCCGGCGGGGCCGCGCTCGACGCCGTCGTCGCGGCGTGCGCCGAGGGCTACCCCTTCCCCACGAACCTCGACCGCGACCCGCCGGTGGACGGCCTCGCCCCGCCCTCGCAGGCCGACACGCTGCGCCGCGCGCTCGGCGAGGAATGGAGCCCGGACACCCTGCGCGCCGCACTGCGGGCGGCCGCCGAACGCCGTACGAGCCGTTAGGAGACCCGCATGGGACTGCTGCAGGACAAGATCGTCCTGGTCAACGGCGGCAGCCAGGGGATCGGCGCCGCCGTCGCCCGGGCCGCCGCCCGCGAGGGCGCCGCCGTGACCGTCACGGGACGCAGGCCCGGGCCCGGGGAGGCGCTGGCGGCCGAACTGGCCGACGCCGGCGCCACGTCCGCGTACCTGCGCTGCGACCTGGCCGACCCGGCACAGGCACGCGGCTCCGTGGAGGCCGTCGTGGCCGCCCACGGCCGCATCGACTGCCTGGTCAACGCCGCGGGCCTCACCTCGCGCGGCACCTTGCTGGACACCACCCCCGAGCTCTTCGACGCGCACGTCGCCGTCAATCTGCGCGGCCCGTTCTTCGCGATGCAGGCCGCCGTCGCCGACATGGTCGCCCGCTCGGCGCCGGGCGCGATCGTCAACGTGATCTCCTCCTCCGCGCACGGCGGGCAGCCGTTCCTCGCCCCCTACGTGGCGGCGAAGGCGGGCCTGGCAGGGCTGACCCGCAACGCGGCGCACGCCCACCGCTTCGACCGCGTGCGGATCAACGGTCTCAACATCGGCTGGACCGACACCGAGGGCGAGGACGCCACACAGCGGGCCTTCCACGGGGCCGGCGACGACTGGCGCGAGGAGGCGGGCCGCCGGCTCCCCATGGGGCGGCTCGGGCGGGCCGACGAGATCGCCGACTTCGTCGTGCTGCTGCTGTCCGACCGCAGTGGTGTGGTCACCGGATCGGTCGTCGACTGGGACCAGAACGTCCTCGGCGGCCTGGACTGACCCCTCCCGCTGCGCACCCCCACCGTTCACTGTCCGCTGTCACAAGGAGCAACCACCCATGCGCATCGGCCTGATGGGCCTCGGCCGGATCGGGGCCCTCCACGCGGAGACCCTGGCCGCGCTGCCCGTCGTGGAGTCCCTGGTCGTCACCGACCCCGTCGCCGCCGCGGCCGAGGCCGCCGCCGTCCGGCACGGCGCCGAGGTCGCCTCCTCACCGGAGGAGGTGCTGGCCTCGGGTGTCGACGGGATCGTCGTCGCCGCCGCGACGGACGCCCACCCCCAGCTGATCCTGGCCGCGGTCAAGGCGGGCGTGCCCGTCTTCTGCGAGAAGCCCGTCGCCCGCACGATCGGGGAGAGCACCGAGGTGCTGCGCGCCGTCCAGGACAGCGGCGTTCCCGTGCAGATCGGCTACAACCGGCGCTTCGACGCCGGCTTCGCCGCCGCGCGGCAGGCCGTCGCCGCCGGTGAGCTGGGCCTGCTGCACACCGTCCGCTCCACCACCCTCGACCCCGAGCCGCCGCCCGCCGCCTATGTCGCCGTCTCCGGCGGCATCTTCCGCGACTGCTCGGTCCACGACTTCGACATCGTGCGCTGGGTGACCGGCCGCGAGGTCACCGAGGTGTATGCGACGGGCGGCAACCGCGGCGCCGCCTACATCGCCGCGGCCGGCGACGCCGACACCGCGGCGACCGTGCTCACGCTCGACGACGGCACGCTCGCCCTGATCTCCAACAGCCGCCACAACCCCCGCGGTTACGACGTGCGGATGGAGCTGCACGGTACGAAGGACAGCATCGCGGTGGGCCTGGAGGACGGGCTGCCGCTGCGCTCCGTCGAGCCCGGCGCCCGCTTCCCCGCCGGACCGCCGCACCACTTCTTCCTGGACCGCTTCCGCGCCGCCTACCAGGCCGAGCTGGCCGCTTTCACCGAGGTGGTCGCGGGCCGCCGGCCGTCGCCGTGTAGCGTCGCGGACGCGGTCGAGGCGGGCTGGATCGCCGAAGCCTGCACGCTGTCATTGCGCGACCGCCGACCCGTACGGATGGAAGAGGTACGTACCGCATGAGCACCGAACCCCTGCGCATCGGAGTGCTCGGCGCCGCCCGCATCGCCGGGCGCGCCATCGTGGACCCTGCCCGGATCACCGGCCACCGCCTGGTGGCCGTCGCCGCCCGCGACCGCGGCCGGGCCGAGGAGTTCGCCGCCGCCAACGGCGTCGAGCGTGTCCACGACTCCTACGCCGACCTGATCGCCGACCCCGAGATCGAGGCGATCTACAACCCGCTCGCCAACGGCCTGCACGGACCGTGGAACCTCGCCGCGATCGCGGCGGGCAAGCACGTCCTCACCGAGAAGCCCTCCGCCAGCAACCTGGAGGAGGCGATCGAGGTCCGGGACGCCGCCGCGAAGGCGGGCGTCGCCTTCATGGAGGCGTTCCACAACCTGTACCACCCCGTGGTCCGGCGCCTGCACGAGCTGCTGGAGACCGGTGAGCTCGGCGAGCTGCGGCACGTCGAGGCCACGGTGAACATCCCCGCCCCGCCGGACACCGACCCCCGCTGGTCGCTGGAGCTCGCCGGCGGCGCGATGATGGATCTCGGCTGCTACGCCCTGCACGCGCACCGCGCCCTCGCCCCCTGGGGCGGCGGGGCACCGCGCCTGGCGGCCGCCCGCGGCGGCGAGCGCGCCGGGATGCCCGGCGTGGACGAGTGGATCGAGGCCGACCTCGTCTTCCCCGGCGGTGCCACCGGCATCGCGCGCTGCAACATGGACTCGGCGACCGAGGACATGAGCATGCGCGTGGTCGGCAGCCTCGGCGAGGCGACCGTCGCCAACTTCGTCCTGCCGCACCTCGACGACCGGCTGACGGTGCGGACGGCGGAGGGCGAGCGGGTGGAGGAGCTGGGCCGGCGCACCTCGTACACGTACCAGCTGGAGGCCTTCGCCGACCTGGTGCGCGGCGGGACCCGGGTGGCCACCGACGCCGACGACGCGGTGGAGTCGATGCGCCTGATCGACGACGTCTACCGCGCGGCGGGCTTCGAGCCGCGCCCGCGCTTCGCGGCCGTCACACCACCAGCGGCTGGTCCGTCGGCCTGATCGGCGCCGGCAGGCAGGTCGTCCCGCGCAGCGCGCGGTCCACGGCCGCCGCCGCCGAGCGGCCCTCGGCGATGGCCCAGACGATCAGCGACTGACCGCGCCCGGCGTCGCCCGCGACGAAGACCTTCTCCACGGTGGTGGCGAAGGCGTCGTCGCGGGCGATCCGGCCGCGCGCGTCGAGTTCCAGGCCCAGTTGCGGCACGACGCCGGTGTTGTGCTCGGGGCCCGAGAAGCCCAGGGCGAGCAGCACCATCTGGGCCGGGACGACCCGCTCGGTGCCGGCCCGGGGACGCCGCCCGGTGGGCTCCACGCCGACGAGGTGCAGGGAGGCGACATGCCCGTCGTCGTCCCCCTCGAAGCGGAACGTGGAGGCGGAGAAGACCCGGATGTCGCCCTGCGGCCCGGGCAGCGGGACGCAGCCGTGCTCGGCGGTGTCCCAGTGCTCACGGCGGCCCAGCAGCCGGGCCTCCTCGTGGGCGGGGGAGATCCGGAAGACCCGGGGGTACACCGGCCAGGGCTCGTGCTCGGGGCGGTCCCAGCCCGGCAGGGGGTTGATGTCGAGCTGGACCACGGAGGCGGCCTGCTGGCGCAGCACGGTCCCCAGGCAGTCGGCGCCGGTGTCGCCGCCGCCGACGATCACCACGTCCTTGCCCTCCGCGCTGATCGGTGACGAGGCGAGATCGCCCTCGCACACCCGGTTGGCCAGGGTCAGGTAGTCCATGGCCTGATGGATGCCCGCCAACTCACGTCCGGGTACGGGCAGTTCGCGCCAGGCGCGGGCGCCCACCGCGAGCAGCACCGCGTCGTGCTCGGCGATCACCCGGTGCGCGTCGAGGTCGCCGCCGACCTCGGTTCCGGTGCGGAAGCGGGTGCCCTCGGCCCGCATCTGGCACAGCCGGCGGTCCAGGTGGTGCTTCTCCATCTTGAACTCCGGTATCCCGTACCGGAGGAGGCCGCCCAGCCGGTCGTCGCGCTCGTACACCGTGACCGTGTGTCCCGCCCGGGTGAGCTGCTGCGCGGCGGCCAGTCCGGCGGGCCCCGACCCGACGACGGCCACGGTGCGGCCGGTGTGCCGCTCCGGGGGGAGGGGGACGGCGAGGCCGTCGGCCCAGGCCCGGTCGGCGATCGCCACCTCGACGTTCTTGATCGTGACGGGGTCGGCGTTGATCGTGAGGACGCAGGCGCTCTCGCAGGGCGCCGGGCAGAGCCGGCCCGTGAATTCGGGGAAGTTGTTGGTGGCGTGCAGGTGCTCGCAGGCCGCGGCCCAGTCCTCGCGGAAGACCAGGTCGTTCCAGTCCGGGATCATGTTCCCCAGCGGGCAGGCGGCGTGGCAGAACGGGATGCCGCAGTCCATGCACCGGCCCGCCTGGGCGGAGACGATCGGCAGCAGGCTCTGGCCCGTGTACACCTCATGCCAGTCCCGCACCCGCTCGTCCACCGGGCGCCGTTCGGGAGTACGGCGAGGGGTGGTGAGAAAGCCCTTGGGGTCCGCCATGGCCGCCTCCGGCGCGCCTGCGTGACGATCATGAAGAGCACGGTGGCCGCGTCCCCCGGCGAACCGCACCGTCCGGCCACCCTACGTCCGTTGCCTACGGATTTCGACCGGTGTGGCGGCAAGGGGACGCGGCCGGCCCGCCGGCCGCCGCGGAGCCGGTCAGGCGGCGCTGCCCACCTCCGCGGACCGCGGGTTGATCAGCACGATGTCGCAGGTCGCGTGGCGCAGCAGCGCCTGCCCCGCGCTCGCGTCCATCAGCGCGGAGAGCCCGCCGTGCGTCGGGGCGCCGACGACGATGGCGCGCGCCCCGGCGGCCGCGGCGTGCTCGGCGATGAGCCGGCCGACCTCGCCGTGGCCGGTGGCGTGCCGCAGGACGTGCCCGACCGCCGGTATGCCCTGCGCGGCGAGCCGGTCCAGGTGCCGGCGTACCGCGTTCCTCGCGGACTCCAGGTCCTCGCCCTCGGTCGCCGACTCCCCGGAGACCGCGGCCTCCTCCGCGTGGACCACGTACACCGTGCGGCCGTTGAGGGTCGCCAGCCGTCCGGCGGCCTCGGCGACCCGCCCGGCGTGCGCGGAGCCGTCGACAGCCGCGACGATCGCGCCCTTGGCGGCGTCGTGCGCCACGGCCGCGTCGTGCTCGACCGGCAGCAGCGACGGCGCCGCGTCCGGCGCGACCTGCTCCGCCTGCAGCCGCTCGGACCGGCCCAGCAGTCCGTGCGCCGTGGAGAGGATCACGATGCCCAGCACGAGCGCGCCCGCGCCGATGTAGAACGGCACATGGACGTTGAAGGCCTCGACCAGCTTGCCCGCGGCGAAGGGGGCGAGGCCGCCGCCGATGAAGCGGACGAAGCCGTAAGCGGCCGACGCGACGCCGCGGTCGACCGGCGACACGGTCATCACGGCCTGGGTGGTGACGGTGTTGTTGACGCCGATGAAGACACCGGCCACGACCACGCAGACGATCAGCACGGCCGGGTGGTCGGTCCAGATCGCGATGGCCAGCACGGTCAGGGCGAACAGCGCCAGGTTGGCGTAGAGCGTCCTGGCGATCCCGAGGCGGGCCTGCAGCCACGGCGCGCCGAAGACGGCGAAGACGGCGACGAGGGCGCCCCAGCCGGTGAAGACCAGGCCGAGCTGGATGGCGCCGAGGCCCATCGGGAACGGGGCGTAGCCGAGCACGGTGAAGAACGCCCAGTTGTAGCAGAGCGCGGTGAGCGACATCGTCAGCAGACCGCGGTGGCGCAGTGCCTTCAGCGGCTCGGTGAGCCCGGTCCTGCGGGCCGGCAGGGGCATGGGATCGACCAGCACCACGGTGGCGATCAGCGCGACGGACATCAGCACGGCGACGCCGAAGAACGGGCCGCGCCAGCTCACTTCGCCCAGGACGCCGCCGAGCAGCGGGCCGACCGCGATGCCGATGCCCAGCGCGGTCTCGTAGAGGATGATCGCGCCGGCGAAGCCGCCGCTCGCCGACGCGACGATCACCGCGAGGGAGGTGGCGATGAAGAGCGCGTTGCCGACGCCCCAGCCGGCCCGGAAGCCGACGATGCCGCCGATGCTTCCGGAGGCGCCGGCGAGCGCGGCGAACACCACGATCAGGGCGAGTCCCGCGATGAGCGTGCGCTTGGCCCCCACCCGGCTGGAGACCCAGCCGGTGATCAGCATGGCGACCGCGGTGACCACCAGGTAGCTGGTGAACAGCAGCGTCACCTGGCTCGGGGAGGCGTCCAGTTGGCTCGATATCGCGGGCAGGATCGGGTCGACCAGGCCGATCCCCATGAACGAGACCACACAGGCGAAGGCGACCGCGAACACGGCCTTCGGCTGCTTGAACGGATTCACGGAACGGGACGATGGCGCGTGCGCATTCATGAGGCTGCTCCGATGTCGAACGGATCCTGATCAATCGGTGCCGGTCGGTGCCGACCGGCGTCAGTCGGCGGCGCGCCGGGTCGTGGGCGACGCGGCCGGTGACCCCAGCCGGGTCAGGGCCTCGATGGCCGGCAGCGCCTCGCTCAGCGCCAGCCGCTCCTGCGCGCTCAGGTGCTCCAGCAGTTCCGAGAGGCGTTCGGCCCGCAGCGCGCGGCGCCGGGCGATCGCCGCCCGGCCGGCGTCGGTGATGTGGACCAGTACGACGCGGCCGTCCGCCGGGTCGGCCCGCCGCTCGGCGAACCCCGATTCCTGGAGCCGTGAGACCACCTGGGTCATCGCGGGCTGGGTGACCCCTTCCAGGGCCGCCAGTTCGGTCAGCCGGAAGGGGCCCGACTGCTCCAGGGTCGACAGCGTGGCCACCGTGGTGAGCGACAGCTCGCTCGGCTGACTGAGCCTGCGCAGCATGCGGTACAGCCGCTCCAGGGCCTTGGCGACCTCGACCGCCTCGGCGTGGGCCGCGTCGTCTCCGGGAAGATGCATAAGAAATTTATATCACTGGCTTATGTATCTCGGCAGAGGGCGCGCCGGAGCCTGCGGCAAGCGCCCCCGGACATGCCGAAGCCCCCGTGCGTGTCAGGGCGCACGGGGGCTTCGGGGGCGGGGGAGGACCCGCCGGCGGACTACAGTCCGTACCGCTCGCGGGCCTCCTCGACCGCCTCCCGCTTGACCTCGCCGCGTGCGGCCAATGCTGCGAGCGCCGCCAGGACGACCGACTGCGGGTCGACGCCGAAGTGGCGCCGGGCGGCCTCACGGGTGTCGGAGAGCCCGAAACCGTCGGTGCCGAGGGAGTACCAGTCCTGCGGCACCCACTGGCTGATCTGGTCCGGGACCGCGCGCATCCAGTCGCTCACCGCGAGAACCGGACCGGGCGCGCCCTCCAGGACCCGGGTGACGTGCGGCAGCGGCGGTTCCTCACCGCGCAGCCGGGCCGCGTCGTACGCCAGACCGCCGCGGCGCAGCTCGGTCCACGAGGGGGCCGACCAGACGTCCGCCGCCACGCCCCACTCGGCGGCCAGCAGCCGCTGGGCCTCCAGCGCCCAGTGGACGGCGGTGCCCGACGCGAGCAGTTGCAGGCGCGGCGCGTCGGCGGCCAGTCCGGCGGTACCGGCCTCGCGGAAGCGGTACAGGCCCTTGACGATGCCCTCCTCGACGCCGGGGGCGTCGGGCATCGGCGGCTGTACCTTGGTCTCGTTGTAGACCGTGAGGTAGTAGAAGACGTCCTCGGCGTCCGGCCCGAACATGCGCCGCAGCCCGTCGCGGACGATCACGCCCACCTCGTAGGCGAACGCCGGGTCGTAGGCGACCGCCGCCGGGTTGGTGGAGGCGATCAGGTGCGAGTGCCCGTCCGCGTGCTGGAGGCCCTCGCCGGTCATGGTGGTGCGCCCGGCGGTCGCGCCGACCAGGAAGCCGCGGCCGAGCTGGTCGGCCAGGGCCCACATCTGGTCCGCGGTCCGCTGCCAGCCGAACATCGAGTAGAAGATGTACAGCGGGATCATGGGCTCGCCGTGCGTGGCGTACGCGGTCGCCGCGGCCGTGAACTCGGCCATCGAACCGGCCTCGGTGATCCCCTCGTTGAGGACCTGGCCGTCCTTGGCCTCCCGGTAGTACATCAGCATGTCGCGGTCGACCGGGTCGTAGGTCTGGCCGAGCGGCGAGTAGATGCCGGCGCTCGGGAAGAGCGACTCCATGCCGAAGGTGCGCGCCTCGTCGGGGACGATCGGCACCCAGCGGCGGCCGGTCTCCTTGTCCCGCATCAGGTCCTTCACCAGCCGGACGAGTGCCATGGTGGTGGCGATCTCCTGGCCGCCGGAGCCCTTGGCGAGGGCCTCGAAGGCCTTGGCCGGCGGCTCGGGCAGCGCGACGGGGTGCACGGTGCGGGCCGGGGCGGGGCCGCCGAGGGCGGCGCGGCGCTCCTGGAGGTAGCGCACCTCGGGCGAGTTCGCGCCCGGGTGGACGTAGGGCACCAGGTCGGTGTCGAGGGTGCTGTCCGCGATGGGCAGCTCCAGCAGGTCGCGCATGGCGCGGAACTGCTCGCCGGACAGCTTCTTCATCTGGTGGTTGGCGTTGCGCGACTCGAAGCCCGGGCCGAGGGTCCAGCCCTTCACCGTCTGGGCGAGGATCACGGTGGGCGCGCCCTTGTGCTCGACCGCGGCACGGTAGGCGGCGTACACCTTGCGCGGCTCGTGGCCGCCGCGGGAGGTGTGGAAGCACTCGGCGATCTTCGCGTCGGTCAGCAGCCGGGCCATCTCGACGAGTGCCGGGTCGGCGCCGAAGAAGTGCTCGCGGATGTACGCGGCGTCGCGGGTGGCGTACGTCTGGAACTGGCCGTCCGGTACCTGGCGCAGCCGCCGCACCAGGGCGCCGGTGGTGTCGAGCGCGAACAGCTCGTCCCAGGCGGAGCCCCACAGCGACTTCACGACGTTCCAGCCGGCCGCGCGGAACTGGGCCTCCAGCTCCTGCACGATCTTGAAGTTGGCGCGCACCGGGCCGTCGAGCCGCTGGAGGTTGCAGTTGATGACGAAGGTGAGGTTGTCCAGCCCCTCGCGGCCGGCCAGCGCCAGGGCCGCGGTCGACTCGGGCTCGTCCATCTCGCCGTCGCCGAGGAACGCCCACACGTGCGAGGCCGAGGTGTCCTTGATGCCGCGGTGGTGCAGGTAGCGGTTGAACCGTGCCTGGTGGATGGCGCTCAGCGGCCCGAGGCCCATCGAGACGGTGGGGAACTCCCACAGCCACGGCAGCCGGCGCGGGTGCGGGTACGAGGGCAGGCCGTTGCCGCCCGCTTCCTGGCGGAAGCGGTCCAGGTCGGCCTCGGTGAGCCGGCCGTCCAGGAAGGCGCGGGCGTAGATGCCGGGGGAGGCGTGGCCCTGGATGTAGAGCTGGTCGCCGGAGGCCGGCCGCGCGTCGCCGGACAGCGTGGCGCCCGGCGCCTGCTTGCCGTGGAAGAAGTGGTTGAAGCCCGTCTCGTACAGCCAGGCGGCGGAGGCGAAGGTCGCGATGTGCCCGCCGAGGCCCTGCCGGCTGCCGCGGGTCACCATCGCGGCCGCGTTCCACCGGTTCCAGGCGGCGATGCGGCGTTCCATCTCCTCGTCGCCGGGCAGCACGGGCTCGTCGGCGGTGGCGATGGTGTTGACGTACGCCGTCTCCAGGGGTCCGGGCACGTCGAGTCCCGTGGCCCGGGCATGGTCCAGCGTGCGGCGCATCAGGTAGGCGGCGCGGTGCGGGCCGGCGGCATGGCTGACCGCGTCCAGGGAGGCGGCCCACTCGCCGGTCTCCTCGGGGTCGGGGTCGGGCAGGTGAGCGGGTGTGCTCGGCGTGGCGTCGGTCATCGGTGACCGCCTTCCAACTGGTTCTGGGCGGGGCCGCTTCCAGCATAGTTATGATCGATGATCGATCAAATGAATGTGACGGGTGTCACAGCAGTATGCACGGGGAGGAACGCGCCCGGTGGAGCCTCAGGTGCGTGGCGCGCACCCGAGCACGTGTTCCCTCACCAGCTCGCCCACCCGCGGGTCGCCGCGCCGGAAGACCTCGACGACCTCCTGGTGCTCCTCGGCGTACGCCTGCTGCCGGGTTCCCAGCCAGCGGATCGACAGCGCCGTCCAGACCTCGATGCCCAGCGACTCCCAGGTGTGCAGCAGCACGCTGTTGCCGGACGCGCGCACCAGCTCCCGGTGGAAGGCGACGGTGTGCCGCACCTGGGCCTGCCCGTCCCCGTCCCGGTCGGCGGCGTGCAGCAGGGCGACCTCGGCCTCCAGGGCCGACAGGTCCGCCCGCAGCCGGGGTGCCGCCAGCTCGGCCGCGATCTGCTCCAGCCCGGCCCGCACCGGGTAGATCTCCTCCAGGTCGGCCGCCGTCATGTTGCGCACCCGCACGCCCTTGTTCGGCGCCGACTCGATCAGCCGCATGACCTCCAGCTCGCGCAGTGCCTCCCGCACCGGCGTCTGGCTCACCTCCAGCTCGACCGCGATGCCGCGCTCGACGATCCGCTCGCCCGGCTTCCAGCGCCCGCTGACGATGCCCTCCACGATGTACTCGCGGATCTGCTCACGCAGCGAGTGGACGACGGGGGGCGTCATGCGGACTCCTCGGAACGACGGCGGATGCCTAGACGATACGGCGGTTGCCCGCCGGGCCGCCCTGTCCGCCGCGGCTGCCGCCCGGAGGTCGGTTCCCCGGCTGCCGCCGGGGGTGCCCCCTGGTGCGGTTCATCGCACGGCGGAGAGCCGTCTCGGGTCCGGCGCGGTCGGCCTGCCCGGACGATGCGACGACTCCCCCGGGCCGAAGGCCGGAGGAGTGCCGTGCCGGGCGGCACCTGGCAGCGGGGCGCTGTGCCGGGGCCCGCACGACTGCGACCGGGGCGTGGCCCGGCCGGCGCTCGGGGTGGTGGCCGGGGGTAACCACGGGCGGGTCGACGCGCCGCCCTGCGGGGCGCTACGCGGGGGCGTACACGACCGTGACCGGGGCGTGGTCCGACCAGCGCTCGGGGTGGGTGGCCGCGCGTTCGACGCGGGCGGTCGTGGCGCGGGCGGCGAGGCCGCGGGTGGCCACGTGCAGGTCGATGCGCCAGCCGCTGTCGTTGTCGAAGGCCCGGCCGCGGTACGACCACCAGCTGTAGGGGCCCTCGCCCTCGGGGTGGAGCCGGCGGACCACATCGGTCCAGCCGGCCCCGTCGTACAGCCGCGACAGCCAGGCGCGCTCCTCCGGCAGGAAGCCGGCGTTCTTCTGGTTGGCACGCCAGTTGCGCAGGTCGCGCTCGGTGTGCGCGATGTTCCAGTCGCCGCAGACCAGTGCCTCGCGGCCGCCGGCGGCGCTCTTCTCGCGGAGCGCGACCAGGTGGGCGTGGAACTCCTCCATGAAGCGTTCCTTCTCCGTCTGCCGCTCGGTGCCGACCTCGCCGGAGGGCAGGTAGAGGCTGGCGACCGTGACGCCGGGCAGGTCGATCTCCGCATAGCGGCCGGACGTGTCGAACTCCTGGGAGCCGAAGCCGATCCGCACCGCCTCGGGTTCCTGGCGCGAGTACACCGAGACCCCGGCCCGGCCCTTGGCCGCGGCGGGGGCGTGCACCACGTGCCAGCCCTGCGGCGCGCGGACCTCCTCCGGCAGCTGGCCGGGCTCCGCGCGCACCTCCTGGAGGCACACCACGTCGGCGGAGGTGGCCTCCAGCCAGGGCAGGAACCCCTTCTTGGCCGCGGCGCGCAGCCCGTTCACATTCACGGTCGTCACGGTGAGCATGACGGGGACGATACCGGTCGGCGGAGATCCTCCCGCCGGACGGATTCCGTACGCACGTACGATATGCGCGTGCAGATCCGGAAGACGCGCTACGACCACCCCGACGCCGTGCTGCTGACCGCGCAGGTCCAGCAGGAGTACGTGGAACGCTACGGCGGCCCCGACGACACCCCACTGGACGTGGCGCACTTCGACGCCCCCTGCGGCTGCTTCCTGCTCGGCTACCTTGACGGCGCGCCCGTCGCGACCGGCGGCTGGCGGGCGCAGGACGCGTCACCCGAAGGCTTCGAGGACGGCGACGCCGAACTCAAGCGCATGTACGTCGTCCCGCAGGCCCGCGGCAGGGGCCTGGCCCGGCGCATGCTCGCGGAACTGGAGCGCGACGCGGCCGCCGCGGGCCGCACGCGCATGGTGCTGGAGACCGGCACGATGCAGCCCGAGGCGATCGCCCTGTACACCTCCTGCGGCTACATGCCGGTCGTCAAGTTCGGTCACTACAAGGACAGTCCGCTCAGTGTGTGCCTCGGCAAGTCCCTGCTCGGAGTCGGCCCGGCCGCTGCCGGGCAGGCCCTGCCCGCGTAACCTGGGGGCATGATCGAGGACAGCGGGACCGCCCGTCTCGCGGCGGGGAAGTACCTCCTGGTCACGACCTACCGCCGGGACGGCCGCACGGTGCCGACCCCGGTGTGGGTGGTGCGCGACGGCGACGCCCTGGGGGCGTGGACGGCCGCCGACTCCGGCAAGGTCAAGCGGATCCGCAACCGTTCGGACGTCCTGGTCGGCCCGTGCGACATGCGCGGCAATCCGACGGGGGATCAGGTGCCCGCCCGTGCCGAGATCGTGGGGGAGCGGGACGCCGAGCGCTACCGCTCGCTCGTCGCCCGCAAGTACGGTCTGGTGGGTTGGGTCACCGTCTTCGGCAGCCGGCTGCGCCGCGGCCGCGGGGGCACGGTCGGCCTGCGGATCACCCTCGCGTGAGCGCCTTTCCGGCGCGGCACGGCGTCTGCACGGTCAGCGTCTGCCGCGACTGCTGCTGCGGTACGGAGAAGGTGCCGGGCGTCGACCACGCGGCGCAACTGGCCGGCCTCACCGACGCGCTCGACGGGGTGTGCCGGGTGCGGGTCACCGACTGCCTCGACGTGTGCGAGCAGGCCAACGCCGTGGTCGTGCAGCCGTCGCCGCAGGGGCGCAGGGCGGGCGGCCGTCCGGTCTGGCTCGGCCTTGTCAACGACCCTGCCGCCGCCCAGGACATCACGGCCTGGGTGCGGGCCGGCGGCCCGGGGATCGCTCCTCCGCCGGCGGTGCTGGAGCTGTACGCCATCAGCCCGCCGAACCGCCCGGGCGGCCGGTGACGCCGCCCTCGCGGCGCGAGGACGCAAGGAGGGGCCGCACGGGCGTCGTTGCCCGTACGGCCCGGAACCAGCCCTGGCGAAGGGTCAGTCGATGCTGCGCAGGATGTGCAGCTCGTTCAGATCGTCCTCGTACCCGGCGAGCAGGATCGGCGCGGACCTGGCCCAGACGTCCAGATTGCGCACCTCCCGCTGCGGGTTGGGCTGATCGTCGGGCTCCTTGGGGAGCTGGTTCCGCTTTGACTTCTCGGGTGTCACCGCGCACTCCTTCGTGTCGGGTGAGCCGGACGCCGGGCCCGGCCGCTGCCGGACGCCTACGCCCGGTCGGGCTGATGGGCTGAGCGGACGCGGTGGCGCCGGTTGCGGAACCGGGCGGGGGCCGCGGTGGGCGGGCTCCTCCCGGGGCGGAGGCCGTGGGTCGGTGATGCTCGCCCAGGGGCCGTTCCGTCGACCCCCAGCGTAAGCCCGCCCGCGGGGTGCCACCAGCCAATTGGCCGCGACGCGACCGGAGTGCGGGTCGCGGCAGGCGTCAGCCCGTGCGCCGGGAGGCCCCGACGCGCCCGCAGGCAAGGGTCGCCCACACCGCGCGACCGGTACCACGGGTGGGCGGTTTGACACCCCAGCCTTCGGCCAAATGGGCGACGAGAGCGAGTCCGCGGCCGTTCTCGTCGGCGTCCGCCGCCCGGCGGCTCAGCGGGCCGGCGTCGCCGCGGCCCTCGTCGACGATCTCCACGTGCAGCAGTCCGCCCGCGGTCCACAGCACGCAGGCGACGTGCTCGCTCCCGCTGTGCAGCACCGCGTTGGTGAACAGCTCCGTGACGACGAGCCCGGCGTCGTCCCCGACGGCCTCCAGGCCCCAGTGGCCGAGCGTCGACCGCACCTGGCGGCGGGCGATCCCGACCGACGAGGCGTGCGCCGGGAGGCGAAGCCGGAAGGTGTCCCGGGCGCTGAGGGCATGAAGCACACGGGTAACTATGGCCAGAGCTTGCACAGAAGGCAAGGGCCATTCTGCAAATTGCACATTCGCCAGTACAGGGTGTCGGTTCCATTCCTGACATGGCACACTGCTGCCATGGGAGAGAGGGATCGTGGCTGAGGCCAGGGCCGGCGGAGCGCCGACCGTCCTGCGCGTCATTCTCGGCAAGCGACTCCACCACCTGCGGGAGAAGGCCGGGGTCTCGTACGAGCAGGCGGCGCGGGCCCTCGACGTCACGCACGCCACCGTCCGCCGCATGGAGAAGGCCGAGGTCGGCCTGCGCATCCCGTACGTCGAGAAACTGCTCGCGCTCTACGGGGTGGAGCGCGCCGAGGCCGACACCTTCGTCGACCTCGCCCGCGAGGGCAACCAGCCCGGCTGGTGGCACCGTTACCGGGACGTCCTGCCCTCCTGGTTCAGCGCGTTCGTCAGCCTCGAGGCCGAGGCGGGCACCATCCGCGCCTACGAACCGCACTACGTCCCCGGCCTGCTGCAGACCGAGGAGTACGCCCGCGCCGTGCTCCGGGCCGGCAGCCCGCACGCGCCGGCCGCCGAGACCGAACGCGCCGTCGCCCTGCGGCTGGAGCGCCAGGCGCTGCTGTGCCGCCCCGGCGCGCCGCTGCTGTGGGTGGTCATGGACGAGACCGTGCTGCGGCGTCACATCGGCGGCGCCGACGTCATGCGGGCCCAGCTCGACCGACTGGTGGCGGCGTGCGAACTCCCGCACGTACGGCTGCAGATCATGCCCTTCACCGCCGGCCCGCACCCCGCGATGTACGGGCCCTTCCACATCTTCCGGTTCCAGATCCAGGAACTGCCGGACGTCGTCTTCACCGAGAGCCTGGTCGGCGCCGCCTACCTGGACGACCGGAACGACGTCTCGCTCTTCCTGGAGGCCCTGGACCGGATGTGCGCGCAGGCCTCGCCCGCACACAGCACCGCAGCCATCCTCGATGGCATCCGCAAGGAGATCTGACGAACATGGACGACCGCATATACAACGGCATGCGTGCCCAGGACCTCGGAACCGAGGGCTGGCACAAGCCGTGGAGCGGCGGCAACGGGGGAAGTTGCGTGGAAGCCATGAAACTGGCGGACGGCAGGGTCGCGCTGCGGCAGTCCACCGACCCCGACGGGCCGGCGCTCATCTACACGGACCTCGAGATCAAGATGTTCATCCAGGGCGCGAAGGACGGAAAGGCGGACTTCCTGTTGTCCTGAGCCTCCCGGATGACCACTTCGAGTGAAAACGGCCCGCGCGGGCAACCGCGGCGACCAACGGGCTGTCTCCGGCGGTGATCCGCCGGACGGACGGGACAAGGGGAGCATCACCATGGCCGATGACATCGGACCGCTGTACGAGCCGGGCGTCGCCCATGTACGGATCACCGCGGCCGACGCGGCGACCGCGCACCGCCTCGCCGATCTCATCGCCTCGCGCTTCCCCGGCACCCGCCCCGCGAGCGTGACCACCGCCGCCGACGGGCTGGTGGAGTTCGCCCTGTTCACCCACACCCTGGAGGCGAGCCCCACCCACCCGTACGACGACTGAGCCGTCGACGTCGCCGACGCCGCGGCGGCCTCAGTGCCCCGCGGCGTACCGCCAGAAGTCGCGCATCAGCGCGGGCGGGGTGGGCCCGGCCAGCTCCCGCTGGGTGAGCAGTACGGTGACCGTGCCGGTGGACGGCACGATGTGCGCCGCCGTACCGGTGCCGCCGACCCAGCCGTAGCGGCCCGGCACGTTCCACGGCTCGACGGCCGCGACGTCCACCGATCCGCCGAAGCCCCAGCTCTGGCCCTCCAGGAACAGCGGGCTGGCGTCCCGCTGGGCCGGCGTCAGGCGGTCGGTCGTCATCAGCCGCACCGACTCAGGCGACAGCACCCGCCGGCCGCCCGTGCTTCCGCCACCCAGCAGCATGCGGCCGAAGGCGTGCAGGTCGTCGACGGTCGACACCAGCCCGCCCGCGCCCGACGGGAACGCGGGCACGCTGCTCCACTGCCCGTCCGGCGCGTCGACGAGCTGCAGCCCGCCCGGCTGGTCGGCCCGGTAGTAGGAGGTGAAGCGGCCGAGCTCCCCCCGCGGCACCGCGAAGCCGGTGTCCTTCATGCCGAGCGGCTCGAAGATCCGCTCCGCCAGGAACTCCGGCAGCGACCGCCCCGAGACCCGGGCGACCAGCACGCCCTGGATGTCGGACGTGGTGTTGTAGAGCCAGGCCTCGCCCGGCTGCCGCAGCAGCGGGATGCGCGCGAGCGCCGCCATCCACGCGTCCGGCTCCGCGACGTGCTGGGGCATCGGCGGGCCCTGCTTCAGCTCGGCGAACAGCGGGGCGACGGCGGGGAGCGAGAAGTCCGAGGGGAAGCCGTACCCGGCGCGCGCGTCCAGCAGATCGGCCACGGTGATCGGGCGTCGGGCCGGGACCACGTCGTCCACCGGGCTGTGCGGGGTCCGTACGACCACCGGCGACGCCAGTTCCGGGAGCCACTTCGCCACCTGGTCGTCGAGCGTGAGCCGCCCGTCGTCCACGAGCGTCATGACCGCCGCGGCCGTCACCGGCTTGGAGAGCGAGGCGATACGGAAGATCGAGTCCCGGGCCATCGGGGCCGGGGCCGGGGTTGTGCCGGCGATACCGGCCGCGCCGACGGCCGCCACCTCGGTCCGGTCGCCGCGGGCCACCAGGCCCACCGCTCCCGGCACGGTTCCGTCGGCGACGTACGGGCTGAGGAGGTCGTGCAGATCGGTCATCGGTCCACCTTCGCGAAAGGACGGTCGGGAAGGCAGACCGCCCGGCGGCGCAGAACTCATCGGTGGGGGTGCGGGATCTGCCCGGGGCCGCGATCGCCCGGCGCGCACGCCCCCGCCGACCGCCGGCCCGGCACCCGCCCGTCGGCATCGGGGTGAGCGACGGGGGCGCGCCGACGTGCTCAACGGCCTTCGCCGACGCGCCTGTTGACCGCTACGCCTGTGCGGACAGGCCCGCCAGCCGGGCCAGCCGGCGGTGGGAGTCCAGCAGGGCGCCGCGGTCGTAACCCGCCGTGCTGACCAGGATCTCGTCCGCCCCCGTGCGTGCGACGAGCCCGGCCAGCGCCGCCCCGGCCTCGGCCTCCGTGCCGTGGATGCCGCCGCTGAGCGACTCCTCGAAGTGGTAGCGCTCGCGCGCCGTCATGGGGCCCGCGAGGATCTCCTCCGGCGGCCCCAGCGGCGGGAACTCCCCATGGGTACGCGCGTACGCGGCCGACCAGGCCTCGGAGACCAGCAGCCGGCGCGCCGCCTCGGTGGTCGCCGCGACCGCGACCGGGGCGGAGACCACCACGTACGGCCGCGCCCCCCACGCCGAGGGCGCGAACTCGGCGCGGTACCGGTCGATCGCCGCCCGCATCCGCTCCTCGTCGCGGCCCGCGATCACCAGCGGCAGCCCGAAGGCCGCGGCCTGCGCCGCCCCCGAGCCCGTGGCGAGCACGAACGCCGGTACGCGCAGGCCCTCCGGCGGGCGGGCGTGCACGGCCGTGCCGCCGCCCGGGGTGCCCGTGAAGTAGCCCAGCAGTTCGGTCAGCAGTCCCGCGAAGTCGTCCGCCGCGCCCGCGTCCCGGCCCAGTGCCCTGCGCACGCCGTCGGTGAAGCCCACCGAGCGGCCCAGGCCCATGTCGATCCGCCCGGGGAACAGCGATTCCAGCACCCCGAACTGCTCGGCCACCACCAGTGGCGGGTGGTTGGGGAGCATCACCCCGCCGGTGCCCACCCTGATCCGGGACGTCGCCCCCGCGACGGCCCCGGCCAGCACGGCGGGCGCGGAACCCGCGATGCCCGGCACCCCGTGGTGCTCGGAGACCCAGAAGCGGTGGTAGCCCAGCTCCTCGGCCCGCTGCGCCAGCCACACGGTGTCGCGCAGCGCCTGCGCGGGCTCCTGCCCCCTGCGCACCGGGGACCGGTCGAGGAGCGAGAGCCGGAAGGACGGTGGAAGCGCAGGTGAGGGCACGGGTGGCAGCGGTGAGGTCACGTTTCCTTCAACGCCCCCCGCGGCCCCGGATTCCCGCGCTCTAAGATCTTGGTGAGGCACGCGGGTGCTGCCCTGCCGGGGTAGCCTCGGGGAAGACCAGCGGGGACGGCCGGAGGCTGCGATGACGGAAGCCGCGCGCGCGACAGAGCGGGCCGGTGGGCTGACGCTAGGGGAGCCGGCGGGGCGGTGGGTGCTCGTCGCCGTCGTCCTCGGGTCGGGCATGACGTTTCTCGACGGCACGGTCGTCAACGTCGCGCTCCCGACCATCGGCCGCGACCTCGGCGCCACCCTGGCGGGGCTCCAGTGGACCGTCAACGCCTACACCCTCACCCTGGCCGCGCTGATCCTGCTCGGCGGCGCCCTCGGGGACCGCTTCGGCCGGCGCAAGATCTTCATGATCGGCACGGTGTGGTTCGCGCTCGCCTCCCTGATGTGCGGCCTGGCGCCCGACATCCATGTGCTGATCGCCGCCCGCGCCCTCCAGGGCATCGGCGGCGCGCTGCTGACACCGGGATCGCTCGCGCTGATCCAGTCGTCCTTCGCCTCGGACGACCGGGCCCGCGCGATCGGCGTGTGGTCGGGGCTCGGCGGCATCGCGGGGGCGCTCGGACCGCTGCTGGGCGGCTGGCTGGTGGACTCCGTCAGCTGGCGCTGGGTCTTCTTCATCAACCTGCCGATGGCGGCGCTCGTGCTCGCGGTGTCGTCCCGGCACGTCCCGGAGAGCCGGGACGAGTCCGCCACCGGCGGCTTCGACGTGGCGGGTGCCGTGCTCGGCGCCGTGGGGCTCGCCGGCATCACGTACGCACTGATCGACGCGGGCGGCCATCAGGCGAACCCCGTAGCGGTCGCGGTCTCGGGCTTCCTGGGCCTGGCGGCGCTGGCCGGTTTCGTGTGGACCGAGCGGCGCAGCAGCCATCCGATGCTGCCGCCGGGCCTCTTCGCCAACCGCCAGTTCACGGCCGCGAACCTGGTGACGTTCGCCGTGTACGCCGCGCTCGGCGGTGTCTTCTTCTTCCTGGTGCTGGAGTTGCAGACCGAGGCCCGGTTCTCCCCGCTCGCCTCGGGTTCGGCGCTGCTGCCGGTCACGATCATCATGCTGGCGCTGTCCGAGCGCTCCGGACGGCTGGCCGAGCGGATCGGCCCGCGCATCCCCATGACGGTCGGCCCCGCGGTCTCCGCCGTGGGACTGCTGCTGATGCTGCGCATCGGCGCCGACACCTCGTACGTGGCCGACGTCCTGCCGGCGGTGTGCGTCTTCGGGCTCGGCCTCGCCTGCACGGTGGCCCCGCTGACCGCGACCGTCCTCGGCGCGGCCGACGTGCGGCACGCGGGCACGGCCTCCGGTGTGAACAACGCCGTCGCCCGCGCGGCCGGCCTGCTGTCCGTGGCGGCGCTGCCGCTGCTGGTGGGGCTGTCCGGTGATGAGTACGAGATTCCGGCCGCCTTCGGGAGCGGTTTCCGCCGCGCCGTCCTGATCTGCGCCGGGCTGCTCGTGGCGGGATCCGTGCTGGCGTGGACGTTCATCCGCTCGGACGTGCTGAAGGAGAGCCCGCAGGAGCCGGACTCGGCCCCCAAGGACCTGCCGCCCCTCCACCACCACTGCGCGATCGTGGCCCCGCCGCTCCAGTGCGACGCGAAGGGCCCGCACGACACGGCAGGCGGGCCCGCCGCAGCGGGCCCGCCGTCGTCGCCGCCGAATTCCCGCGGGGACTCCTGACCGGTCAGTACTCCTCGGTGCCCCGCACCAGGTGCATCGCGGCCTCCTCGGCGGAGGCGGCGGCGCCGTCGACACCGATGTCGTACGCGACCATGCCCTCGGTCTCGTAGTGCGCGCCCTCGTCGGGGGCGACCAGCCGGCCCGCGCGCGGCCCGCCGACCTCGTCGTCGATCAGCTCGCCGTCGGTGTCCCACGTGTCGCCTATGCCGTCACCGGTGGGGAACGGCAGGTCCGGAAGCTCCTCGGCCAGCCGCTCGTCCAGCGTCTCCCCCCGCAGGCGGCCCTCCGCGGTGGTGGCCGCCTTGTTCACCGCCCAGGGCCGCTCCGGCGGTGAGTAGCCCTCGTCGAGCACCTGGTCGACGCCGTGGTAGTCCAGCGTGTCCTCGGGCTCCAGCAATCCGGCGTCGTCCTGCACCTCGGACCCGTCCGGCTGGTAGACCTCGTCACCCATGTCGTTGTCGCTCATGTCCGTCTCCTCGCTCACGCGCCGCCACCACCGACGTCGGCGCGCCGCTCTGCGGGCCGCGTGCCCCCTCTGCCTCCCAGACTCTTCCGTTCGGACGCCGGACGCCACCCGAAAGCGGTAAAAAGCCCGGTCGCGGAGGTGTTCCCGATCCATTCACCCGGCGGACCGGTGCCCGCCGCCGCCAACCCCTGGCACCCCGCGCGGTCCGGCGGCACCCTTGCCTGCGATCACACGTACCTGACGTCGAGTCGACAAGGACCGGTGGGATGACGGGCATCACGGGTATCAGTCGCCGGAAGTTCGTGGCCCTGTCGGCGGGGGCCGCCGCGGGGGCCACCGTCACGCAGGCGGGCGGCGCCGCCGCGGCGCCGCAGCAGCGGACGGCGGCGGCCGCCGCCGGGACCATCGCCGATGTACGGCACGTGGTCGTGCTGATGCAGGAGAACCGCAGCTTCGACCACTACTTCGGGACGCTCAAGGGTGTGCGCGGCTTCGGCGACCGGGCCACGATCACCCTGTCCGGCGGCCAGTCGGTCTTCAACCAGCCGAACGGCACCGGACGCCAGTACCCGTGGCGGCTCAGCGCCACACCCGCCGCCGGCGGCGTCGACTCCGAGACGCTCGCCCAGTGCAACGGCGACCTGCCGCACAGCTGGTCCTCCCAGCACGCGGCGTGGAACAAGGGCGCCCTGGACTCCTGGGTGTCCGGTGTCGGCAATGTGCGCTCCCTGGGCCACATGACCCGGGCCGACATCCCCTTCCACTACGCCCTCGCGGACGCCTACACCATCTGCGACGCCTACTACTCCTCCACCCTGAGCGCGACCGGCCCCAACCGGACGTACCTGTGGAGCGGGAAGGTCGACTCCTCCAGCCACGACGGCGGCGACGAGTCGGGCCTGACCTGGCAGACGTACGCCGAGGCCCTGCAGAACGCCGGGGTGAGCTGGCGGGTCTACCAGAACGCGAACGACAACTACGGCGACAACGGCCTGGCGTACTTCAAGCAGTTCACCCAGGCCGCCGCCGGCACCCCGCTGCACGACCGCGGTATGGGCTCCGTCCCGCGGGTGACCGGTTCGACCCCGGACGACATCGTCGCCGCCATCAAGGCCGACGTACTGGCCGGCACCCTGCCCCAGGTCTCGTGGATCGTCCCCAACCAGGCCTTCTCCGAGCACCCCTACGCCCCGCCCGGGGACGGCGCGCACTTCGTGCACCAGGTGCTGCAGGCCCTGAGCGCCGACCCCGCGGTCTTCGATTCGACCGTGCTCTTCCTCAACTACGACGAGAACGACGGCTACTTCGACCACGTCCCGCCGCCGTCACCGCCGGCCGGCACCGCGGGGGAGTTCCTGAGCGGCACGCCGTACGGGCTGGGCTTCCGCGTCCCGATGATCGTCGTCTCGCCCTGGACCCGGGGCGGCTGGGTGTCCTCCGAGGTGTACGACCACACCTCCGTCATCCGCTTCATGGAGCGCTGGACCGCCGCCCTCGGCACGCCCGCCGCTTGCCCCAACATCAGCGACTGGCGCCGCAAGGTCACCGGCGACCTGACCCGCTGCTTCGACTTCACCGCGCCGGTGAGCGGCCTGCCCGCCCTGCCCGCGACGTCCGTCATCGGCATCAGCACCTGCGCGCCGCTGCCCAACCCCAAGCCCACCACCAACGCGCTGCCCGCCCAGGAGGCGGGCACCCGGCCCGCCCGCGCGCTGCCGTACCAGCCGAACGGTTACCTGGACCGGCTCGAGTTCGGCAGCGGCGGCACGATCCTCGCCTGGATCGCCATGAGCAATCAGGGGTCCCAGGCCACCGGCGCCGCGCACTTCTCCATCCACCCCAACGCCTACCGCAGCCGTGTGCCGTGGCAGTACACGATCGACGCGGGCGGCACCGGCAGCGACTACTTCAACATCGGCTCCGGCTACGGCGACGGCAAGTACGACCTGACCCTCGTCGGCCCCAACCGCTTCCTGCGGCGCTTCACCGGCGACGCCAAGGCCGCGGGCAAGGCCTGCGAGGTCGTCCCCTCGTACGCGGCGGCGCCCGACACGGGCAAGCAGGCGGTCTGGTTCCGCATGACCAACACCTCGGCCGCGGCCGTCACCTTCACCATCAAGGCGAACCAGTACCGCACCGACGGTCCCTGGACCTACACCGTGCCCGCCGGCGGCAGCACCGACGACTGGTTCAACGCCGTCGCGTACTCCTCCGGCTGGTACGACTTCACGGTCACCGTCGGCTCCGACGCGTCCTGGTCGCGGCGCTTCACCGGCCACCTGGAGACCGGCGCGGTGAGCGTCACCGGCTGACCCGCTCCCTCAGGCCTCCTCGTGGATGCCGATCACCTTGCGCAGCGCGTCGCGCGCCTCGTGCGAGCTGCCGCCCTGCTCCAGCAGGGCGGCGGCGATCGCGTCCAGTTTGGTCTGGAGGGCGTGCTCCGCGCGGCGCTCGGAGTTCTTCAGCAGCGCCAGCAGGAGCAGAGTGACGGCCGTCATCACGTCCGCGGTGAACAACTGCCAGCTCAGCGGCACCCCGAGGACGTGCACGACGACGAAGGCGGTCACCATGGCGACGCACAGCCCGTAGAAGGCGGGGGAGGCCGTGAAGTTCGAGGCCGACTCGGCCAGGTGCTCGAAGCGGCCGCCGCGGCCGCGCTCGTCGGTCCGTTCCACCGGGTGCTGAAAGGTCATGCCGTCCTCCTCGGGCGTCGGTTGCGGCACCGCCGCGTCCTCCCCCTGCTGCCCCGGACGGTCGGGCCCACCCCCCCTGCCGGCGGCCGCCATTGCCGGCGGGGGGTGCCTGAGCGGTCAGCAGATCCGGGGGAGTTGCTCGCCCAGCGGCAGGTCGACCACCCTCGTGCCGCCGAGCCCGGTGCGCGCGACGACCATGCCCGCGTGGTCCTCGACGCACTCGCCGATCACGGCGGCGCGCGCCCCCAGCGGGTGCGCGCGCAGGGCCGCCAGCACCCCGTCCGCGTGGGCCCGGGGGACGAAGGCGACGAGCTTGCCCTCGTTGGCCGCGTACATCGGGTCCAGACCGAGCACCGCGCACGCGTTGGCGACGGGGGAGGGCACGGGCACCGCCCGCTCCTCGATGACAACGCCGACCCCGGAGGCGGCCGCGATCTCGTTGAGCGCCGCGGCGAGCCCGCCCCGGGTGGGGTCGCGCAGCACGTGGAGATCGGTCGTCACCGCGAGCATCGCCTCCACGAGGCCGTTCAGCGGGGCGCAGTCGCTCTCGATCTCGACGTCGAACTCCAGCCCCTCGCGCACGCTCATGACCGCGACGCCGTGCGCCCCGATTTCCCCGCTGACGATGACGACATCACCGGGCTCCGCGCGCTGCGGCCGGATGTCGACACCCTCGGGGACGAGCCCGATGCCCGCGGTGTTGATGTAGATCCCGTCGCCGTGGCCGGACTCGACGACCTTGGTGTCCCCGGTGACGATCTCGACCCCCGCCGCGCGGGCGGCCGCGCCGATCGCCTCGGCGACACGGGCGACCAGGGGCATCTCCACGCCCTCCTCCAGGATGAACCCGCAGGACAGGAAGGCCGGCCGGGCGCCGCTCATCGCGAGGTCGTTGACCGTGCCGTTGACGGCGAGGTCACCGATGCTGCCGCCGGGGAAGAACAGCGGGCGCACCACGTACGAGTCCGTGGAGAACGCCAGCCGCGCGCCGCCGAGCGGCACCACCGCCGAGTCGGCGAGCTGGGCCAGCACCGTCCCGCCGAAGGCCGGGGCGAAGACGTGCCGGACGAGCTCGGCGGAGAGTGTCCCGCCACCGCCGTGCCCCATCACCACCCGCGGCTGGTCGCGCAGCGGCGCGGGACAGGTCCAGCCGGAGAAGTCCGGCGCGGCCAGGGTGTCAGCGATCTCAGCCAACGGGGCTCGCCTCCAGGGGTGCGCTGGTGCCGCCGAGCCGGCGGTAGAGGTAGTAGGCGGCACAGGCCCCCTCGCTGGAGACCATCGTGGCGCCCAGCGGGTTGCGGGGGGTGCAGGCGGTGCCGAACGCCTCGCACTGGTGCGGCTTGATCAGGCCCTGCAACACCTCGCCGCTGCGGCAGGCGGCCGGCTCCCGGGTGGTGATGCCGGTGACCTCGAAGCGGTGCTCCGCGTCGAACTCCCGGTAGCGCGGGGAGAGCCGCCAGCCGCTGTCCGGGATGACGCCGATGCCGCGCCAGGCGCGGTCGGTGACCTCGAAGACGTCCGCGAGCATCGCCTTGGCCGCCGCGTTGCCCTCCGGGCGGACCGCTCGCGGATAGGCGTTCTCGACGGAGTGCTCGCCGCGCTCCAGTTGGCGCACGGTGCGGCGCACGCCCTCCAGGATGTCCAGCGGTTCGAAGCCGGTGACGACGATCGGCACGCCGAAGCCGTCCGCGAGCTCCGGGTACTCCTCCGTGCCCATCACACTGCACACGTGACCGGCGGCCAGGAACGCCTGCACCCGCACCTGCGGCGACCGCATGATCGCCTCGATCGCCGGAGGCACCCGGACGTGGGAGACCAGCAGGCTGAAGTTGCGGATGCCGAGCCTGCGGGCCTGGTGGACCGTCATGGCGTTGGGCGGTGCGGTGGTCTCGAAGCCGATGCCGAAGAACACCACCTGGCGGTCGGGGTTCTCCCGGGCGACGCGCAGCGCGTCGAGCGGGGAGTAGACCACGCGCACGTCGCCGCCCTCGCTGCGCACCCGGAACAGGTCGCGGCCGGTGCCGGGCACGCGCAGCATGTCGCCGAACGAGCAGAAGATCACCCCGGGCCGGGAGGCGATCTCCAGGGCCTTGTCGATGACCTCCAGCGGCGTCACGCAGACCGGGCAGCCGGGGCCGTGGATGAGCTCGATCCCCTCGGGCAGCAACTGGTCGATGCCGTGCCGGATGATGGTGTGGGTCTGGCCGCCGCACACCTCCATCAGCGCCCAGGGGCGGGTCACCGTCGCGCGGATGTCGTCCAGCAGCCGCCGGGCCAGGTCCGGGTCCTGGAATTCCTCGATGTACTTCACCGGTCGGCCTCCGCCGCCGGGGTGCCGGCCGGGGCGGTTCCCGCCTCGGCCGCCGCCTGCTGCCAGGGATCGCCGAACTCCTCCTCCAGCAGGCCCAGGTTCCCGAAGAGGGCGAGCGTCTGCTGCGCCGACTCCTCGTCCAGGCGCTGCAGCGCGAAGCCGACGTGGACGATGGCGTACTCGCCGACCTGGAGGTCGGGCAGGTACTCCAGGCACACGTCCTTGATCACGCCGCCGAAGTCGACGGTCGCCATCCTGGTCCCGTCACGTTCCTCGATCTCCAGCACCTTGCCGGGTACCGCCAGGCACATCAGCTGTCTCCTCGCTCTGGGTGGGGGGTCCGCAGGCCGTCGCCGCGGGCCGCGGCGACGAGTTGGCCGAGCGCCAGGCCGCCGTCGTTGGGCGGCACGAGGCGGTGGAGCAGGACCTCGAAGCCGTCCGCGCGCAGCGCCTCCGCGCAGGCGGCGGACAGCAGCGCGTTGGCGAAGACGCCGCCGCTCAGGGCGACCGTCCCGGTGCCGTCGCGGTCCCGTACGGCGGCGCACACCCGGCGTACGAGGTCGGCCACCGCCCGGTGGAAGCGGCCCGCGACGACGCCCGCCGGCACACCGCGGCGCAGGTCCGCGACGACGGCCGCGAGCACCGGGCCGGGGTCGCAGGCGGTGGCGCCGTCCACGCCGCCGCCCTCGCGCAGTGCGAACGCGTAGCCGTTCCGCGGCAGTTCGCCCGCGGCCACCGCGGCGGCCTCGAGTTCCACGGCGGCCTGCGCCTCGTACCCGGCCTCCTGGCACACCCCGGCCAGCGCGGAGACGGCGTCGAAGAGCCGGCCCATGCTCGACGTGGGCACGCAGTGCAAGCCGTGGTCCAACTGCGTGGCCAGGACCCGCAGTTCCTGCTGCGGGCAGGCCGCCACGCACGGCAGCCCGGGATCCCAGGACAGCCCCGCCGCCCGCAGGTGCGCCAGTGCCATCCGGTAGGGCCGCCGTACCGCGGCGTCCCCGCCCGGCAGCGGCACGTAGGCGAGGTGGGCCGCGCGCTGGAAGCCGTCGTAGTCGGCGAGCAGGAACTCCCCGCCCCAGACGGCGCCGTCGTCGCCGTGGCCGGTGCCGTCGAAGGCGACGCCGAGCACCGGCGCGGTCCCGTCGAGCCCTGCCTCGGCCATCGCCGCCGCGACGTGCGCGTGGTGGTGCTGCACCTGCCGCAGCGGGCGGTCGCCGGCCGCGCGTCGTGCCCAGCCCACCGACCGGTAGCCCGGGTGCCGGTCGGCGGCCAGCAGGATCGGCCGCACCCCGGTGATGGACTCCAACTGCCGCTCAGCGGCGGCGAAAGCGCTCAGCGTCGCCAGGTCGTCCATGTCCCCGACGTGCGCCGACATCCAGGCGTGCCGTCCCTCGCCCACGCAGAAGGTGTTCTTCAGGTCGCCGCCGACGGCGAGCGCCGGTTCCACGGACACCGGCAGCGGCACGGGGAAGGGTGCGTAGCCCCGCGAGCGCCGCACGGGCAGTTCGCCGCCGTCGCAGATCCGCACCACCGAGTCGTCGCAGGGCACATGGATCGGCCGGTCGTGCGTCAGCCACGCGTCGGCGAGCCCGGCCAGCCGCAGCAGGGCCTCGTCATCGTCGGTGACGATCGGTTCGCCGCCCAGATTGCCGCTCGTCATCACCAGCAGCCGGGGGCCCGGCGGGTCCCCGGGCAGTCCCAGCAGCAGATGGTGCACCGGGGTGTACGGCAGCATGACACCGAGGTCGGCGACGCGCGGGGCGACGCCCGGCGCCACCCCCACCGCGTCCGGCCGCCGCCGCAGAAGCACGATGGGCCGCCGCGCCCCGGTGAGCAACTCCCGCTCCGCGGCGTCGACATGGGCCAGTCCCGTCACGTCCGCGAGGTCCCGGGCCATCAGGGCGAACGGCTTGTCGCCCCGGTTCTTGCGCTGCCGCAGCAGCCGCACGCCCGTGTCGTCGCCCGCGTCGCACGCCAGGTGGTAGCCGCCGAGCCCCTTCACGGCGACGATCGCGCCGTCCGCGAGCAGCCGCCGCGCGCCCCCGAGCGGATCCGTCGCCGCCGCCTCCACCGTGCCGTGCTCGCGCCGCACCAGCAGCCGCAGCCGCGGCCCGCAGTCGTGGCAGGAGACCGGCTGCGCGTGAAAGCGCCGGTCGCCCGGGTCCTCGTACTCGGCCCGGCAGGCCCCGCACATCGGGAACCGGGCCATCGTGGTGCCGGCCCGGTCGTAGGGCAGCCCGGTCACGATCGTGAACCGCGGCCCGCAGTGCGTGCACGTGATGAACGGGTGGCGGAAGCGGCGGTCGCCGCGGTCCCGCAGCTCCGCCAGGCACGCCCCGCACGTCGCGGTGTCGGGGGGGACCAGCGTCCGCGCGGCGCCCTCGCCCGCCCGCGAGGCGGCGATGGCGAAGCCCGAGCCGCCGGTGAGCGGCACCACGGCGTGCGAGACGGACTCGACGACCGCAAGTGGCGGGGCGTCGGTGCCGATCCGCAGGCAGAAGGCCGCGACGGCGGCGGGGGCGCCCTCGACCTCCGCGACGACACCCTCCCCGGTGTTGCCGACATGCCCCGACAGATTGAGCTCCCGCGCCAGCCCGAACACGAACGGCCGGAAGCCGACCCCCTGCACCACGCCCCGCACCAGCACCCTGCGGCGCTGCACCGGGGCGTCGGCCGCCGGGGCCGGCTGGCCTGCCATCAGTGCGCGTGACCGACGGCCGTACGCGTCATCACCGGCCGGTGGACCGCGGCCCCGGCACGCACCGCGAGCGCCCGCTCCAGCAGCAGGCCCACGCCCTCGCCGCCGCGCACCGAGGTGCGGACCACCTCGACGCCCGGGTTCACCTGGGCCACGTTGGCCAGGAACGCCTGCTCGTCGAAGTCCACGGCCGCCGCGATGTCGTACTTGGTGATCACGACCAGCTGCGCCAGCCCGAAGGCGCTGGGGTACTTCAGCGGCTTGTCCTCGCCCTCGGTGACCGACGCGAGGACCACACGCAGCGACTCGCCGAGATCGTAGGACGCCGGGCACACCAGGTTGCCGACGTTCTCCACGAACAGCAGATGGGTGTCGTCGGGCAGCCATGCCTCGACGTGCGAGCGCACCATCCCGGACTCCAGGTGGCACAGCCCGTCGGTCAGGACCTGCCGCACCGGGGCGCCCGAACGGCCCAGCCGCACCGCGTCGTTCTCGGTGGCCAGGTCGGCGGTGAGCGCCGCGACCGGCACGCCGCGGCGGCATGCCAGCGCCAGTTCCGCCTCCAGCAGCGCGGTCTTGCCGCTGCCGGGGCTGGACAGGAGGTTCACCATCACGGTCCCGCGCCCGGCCAGCTCCTCCCGCAGGTGCTGGGCGCCGTGCTCGTTCCTGGCGAGCACGGCCTGCTGCAGGTCGGTGACTTTGCACATGGCGGTCAGCGCTCCTTCGCGAGTGGTGCGGAGGGTGGTTCAGGTGAGAGGGGGTCGGCCCACCGCACCTCGGTGATGCGCAGTTCGCGGCCGGACAGCAGTTCCGACGCGCCCGCGCCGCAGCGCGGACAGCCCAGCCGAGGGGGCAGCCCGGTCGGCCACTCGTGGTCGCAGGGCTCGCACCGGGCCCGGCCCGGCACGGTCTCGGTCAACAGCGCCGAGCCCTCCAGGACGGTGCCGGAGCACGCGAGGTCGAAGCAGAAGGACAGGGAGTCGGGCAGCACACCGGCGAGTTCACCCACCTGGAGCCGGACCTCCCGCACGCCCGGCGGGGCGGTGCCGCCGGCCGCCAGGCGGGCGGCGGCCTCCTCGACCTGCTCCACCACCGCCATCGCGATGGACATCTCGTGCATCGGCCTCTTCTCCGGTGTGGGGTGCCGGCCGGGCCCCCGGCTGCCGCGCCGAACCATTACAGGCCGGTCGTGGGGGGCCCCCCGCCCCCCCCCCCCCCCCCCCCCCCGGGGGGCCCCCCCCCCCCCCCCAATGCCCCGGTGTGCCATGAGCGCTTGACGAGGGGCCGGGCCCGCGCCCTCGCGCGGGCGGGCCCCGCCGC